>NZ_MJWZ01000040.1:0-6265 GCF_001762535.1 Campylobacter sp. BCW_6889
CAATTTAATCACCGCCTTTCTAGGTTATGATTAATGCCAAAGGTAGCCGCCTTTGGCATCTACCTTTTATAATTATACCAAACAAACTCTTTAACTTCTTAAAACAGTCCATGAAAAGATTTTACTTTTTATTCTTTAGCACTTTGTTTTTTGCACCTTCATTTTTATTTGGTGCAACTGAAATAGCTAATAGCAATTTAATTTATACTTGGGGTTATGGCGATGTGATGAATGAAATCATGCAAGCTGTTAAAGGTATAACCACTGAAACAAGTTATATCGTTAATGCAGCCTTAGCTATCTCATTATTGCTTTTTAGTATCAAAAAAGCAATGGATGGACAAACAAATCCTGTGTTTGAATTTGGAAAAATGTTTATACTTTTTGCTGTAGTGTGGCAGATGTTTTTAAGGGCGCCAAATGACAATAATCACCGCTTCATGATTCACGATGAAGTAACAAGTAAAGATTATGTCATTTCTCAAATTCCTATAGGCATAGGAAAAAGCTTTGCATTAATGACACAATTTGAGAAGGTTATCCTAGAAGCTATGGAAAAACATTTTTCAACTCCACAATCTACAAATTTCTCTAACGCAGGTTTAGGTTTTTCACTTCAAGTGATGAGTACTTTACCAAGCGTAAAGCTTTCGGCTATTGATGCAACTTTGCAAAAAAATATTGATTTTTATTTTAGAAACTGCGTTTCAGTAGGTATCTTGCTTAATCAACAAGGTAGAAATCTTTTTCAAAACTCTGATAATTTAATGCAAGATCTTTTCACAAACATAGGCAATGGCTCTCAGCTTACTCCTTTGTTTAAAAATAACAATAATGTTGAAGAACAAAGTGTTGTACCTTGTTCTGATGCAGGTCCTCAAATCGTTGAAATGATTCAAAACGATACAGATGAAGCTATGAAGATTCATGCTGCTTTGCTTGGTATGGTAGATGATATGACAAATTATGAGCAAAAGTTCTTAGGCGCTGCACAAATCTATAACGAACAAGCTGTAAGTGCTAGATCTTATTTACAGCAATCCATGATAATGCTTGCTTCTCAAGATGCAATCATTAATACCGCTAAATCAGTAGGATTAAATCCTGCTTCTGTGGCTGCAAATACTGCTTATGCGGATCAGCAATTTTATGCAAGTATGCAAGCACAAGGACACATGGCGCAAACTTATTTGCCTTTAGCTAAAGCTTATTTAACAGCTATTATCATAGGTTTATCTTGGCTTGTTGCTTTGCTTTCTATTGTATTTGGCTCTTACGCACATATTAAGATGTTTTTTACTCTATGTATTTGGATAGTGCTTTGGACTCCTATTCTTTGTATTATTAACTATCTAAATGATTATAATCTTATGAAAGTTGCACAAGTAATAACAGGTGGAAAAGCAGCTTTAAGCTTAGGAGATAACATGCTTATATTCAAAGAAGTAGCAAATAGATCAAATTTCATGAATTATCTTGTAATGAGTACTCCTGTTTTAGCTTATGCAATTGCTAAAGCAAGTGAGCAAGGATTTATAACTTTTGCTTCTGGATTATCTCAAGCTCTAACAGGTGCTTCAAGAGCTGCTGGAAGCTTTGCAAATCAGCAAGCTCTATCTACGCAAACAAGTATAGCTGCTCCTAGAGGAGATGAAGTTTGGGCGATGAATGCAGGGGTAGCATCGCTTCAATATGCAAGAAATATAGATGGTGCGGTTACTAAATTTAATACTCAATCAGTTATGGGTGACAATACAAAGAATTCTGAAATCTCTAATGCAAATATGACAGGAACAAATGTTGATGGTATGATGTCAGGCGCCAAACTTAGTGCAGGAGCTATGACAACTGTTAATAGCGTATCTCAAGCAAATTCTGATGCTTGGAATAAAAACTTTAATGATCAGTATTCACATATGAGTCAAAGCGGTAGAGCAAGTGCATTAAATGAAGCTAAAGGATTTATGGAGAAAGGAGATGAAGCATTTAAGAAGGCTTTTGCAAATAATATTGGACAAGAGATTCAAAATAGAACTGATTTAACTAGCGAAGAAAAGGCGGAAATTGCATTAGCAGCTTCTGCTCATGCAGGTTTTAACATTCTTGGAAATGGTGCTGAAATTCAATCAAGTGCGAGTTCAAAAAGAGGTATAGGAAATGTTGAAACTTTTTCAGAAGCTCAAAAAGCTGCATATAATGAAATAATGGAAAGAGCTTCTCTTAAAACTCTATCTACCACAAAAGGTATGGATTCTTCTTGGAGCAATACACTTTCAGGTGGCGATTCTACAGCTTATTCAAAAATGGTTGGGTATGCTCAAAGCTATACACAAACAGAACAAGGTATTCAATCTGTCAGTACTAATAATATTGACAATACACTTAATGTGGTTGCAAGAGATCTTGCTGCAGGAGATAATAAAGACTTTAGCAGCCTTAATACAGCTCAACAAAATGAATACTTTGCAAAAGCAGGTAATTATGTATCCGATATGATTAAAAATGATCCTGCGCAACTTGCACAGTATAATAGTCAATACGGCGCTCAAAGCATTGTTAGTCCAAATAATACTACTATGCCACACGCTGCAGGTATGAATTTTAAAACCATTGATGGATCAGAAAGAAGTGTTTTAACTCAATCTAATTTAAATCAAGATCAAGTAAATCAAAGTAGTAAAAGAACAAGCAACACTACAACAATGCCAGATAGTCAAGAAGTTAAAAGCGGAGCAACTCACTCACAAATAGCTCAAGATAATAAAAAAGGAGGTAATGCTATTAGAGAAACTTCTAAAAATTGGAATCCTCTTGGAAAAGATACTCCTTCTATTTAAACAAAAGGCTTTATAGCCTTTTGTTTAAAGATAAAATAGAATCTAAAATAGCACAATTTACAGAAAAAGCCATGAAAAACAACGATAATATAAAAACTAATGCAATAAAAGCAATTACGACAGATTTAACAGTTGTTAACACTCCTAAATAAACTCCAATTAAAATCGAAATTGAAATTAGCAAGAGAAAACATAAGAGAAATAAAAATTTATTAATTATTTTAGTTTTCCTTTTTTCTGTATTTCTGTTTTTTAGAAAAACCATATAAAAACTTAAAATTGAAAAAAACAACACAATAAATATTAAAAAGCTAACAACTAAGTATGTGGAAAACATAATATTACTCCTTGATTAATAACTTATTCATATTTTTAATAAAATTATACCATATTTTAATAAATTTTGCAAGTATTTTTGCTATAAAATGCCTATTTTTTAGTGGTTTTAACGAGGTTCTTTTTTTTATTTAACTTGGGAAAATCTTGCATGTGCTATTTTGTTTCTAGCATTAGAACCATCTTTACAAAACAATAGTCGCAATTCTTTTTATTAATTCATGAAGTGAAAATATATTTTCACATTTATTAAAATCAAGATTAAGCAAATTATTCACAATGTTATATTCTTTTTCTTTCATAGTTAAAACCTTTATAAAATTTTCTAAACTAAATAATTTTTAAAACATAGCAAGAATTATATTCAAGAATAGTTTAAAAATATTTTTTAAGATTTATCATGAATGTAGTTTTTATAAAATTAATTGCATTGATTGTCTTGATTTTATTAATATTAGATTTTTAATGATTTGTTTATTTTAATGTTTAATTATATCAAAAGCTTTTTTTATATGATTAATATAGAAAGACTTAATTTATTGGTGGCTGAAGGAATAAAGTGCTAGAAAAAATAAAATTGTATCTGGAAAACTATCGCATTCAAAAGGTATTGTTTGAATTATTAAATTTAGATTTAAAAGAACTAAACTATTCTTGGAATGATAATATTAATTGCTTCTCGTTTTCTGGGGGTATAATTAAGTTATTAAAGTTGAATGAATATTATATAAAATCTTCATTAGTATATACTAAAGATGGACAATGGCTACAAAAGCAAGATGATTTTATTGGTTTACTTAGCAATTTATTTAAACAAGATGAATATAAAGAAATAGATGATTTTGATTTAGGAGTTGTAAAATCAATTTCTTGCTCAAGTTCTAACAACGAAACTAATTATTTTGCTAATATTAATTTATATGAATCTAATATAGATCCTAGAGATATAATTTATTTATTTGGTTTTGATACTTTTCGAGCATTAAATAAAAAGGGTGGATGGGATTTACAGTCATGTATTAAACATTTTCAAGAAGATAAAATTTTAGAATTCACTTATTATGAGTGGGCTGATTGGTATGAATGGAATAATCATAATGGTTCTCATCATTTTGCGGTTGCTTTATACCACTTAAGGAACAACCAAGATAAATATAAAGTTAAAGCTAGGATAAAAATAGAAAAATTAAATCAATATAATTTAAAAAAACTTTTAGAAGAGTATGAAATTTTTATAACCCATGAGGATAATATATATAAAATAAATTCTTTATTTAATCAAATTTTTACAGCACAAGATTATAAAAATTACAAATTAAATAATGATAAGACATATGCAATAGTTTTCAAAAAAAATAAAATAAATAATTTTATTTTAAATATACTAAATAAACTAGATTCAAAGTATTTCTTTTATTGGAATAGGGAATTAAAAAAGCATTCAAATCCAAAATAATGCAAACCAAAAGCCACGCCTCTTTCGGTTCAATGTTTTTTGTTGCAATTGTATTAAGCTAAGACTAAGCGTGGTTTATTTATAATTATTTCGGTTTTTTAAGTGAGATAATCAACGAGTTTGATTATCTCGTTAATTAATTCTAAGACAAGAACTAAAAACTCAATGATCTTACTCATCATGCCTCCTTCTTATAACCGAAAGAGTAGCCATACTTAATACGCTTTAATTGTAGTATTTTTAAATGAATTTTTATTATCTTGTATTGTTTTATTTTACAAAAATTTTGTTTTAGCCTATTATTAATTGTTTATATGGTAAAATTGGTAAAATTCAGATAATTTAGAGTATACAGTTTTAGCCTATTATTAATTGTTTGTATGATAAAATTTTAGATTTTATAGGCAAAGCATTTATATTGTTTTAGCCTATTATTAATTGTTTATATGGTAAAATAGACTTATCTAAAAAGCCTATTTTATCAATGTTTTCACTTTCAAATAGTGTTTTTTACCCATTCAGATTCAACTATTGAAAGAACTCTTGCGGTTTTGTAAATATTATCATGCGGATTTAGTATAGTTCTCACGGCGTAATACTGTTCGTTTTTTACCTCTTCTTTTTCAACTACAACTATCGTATCAACTGATTCTTCTTGAAGTTTCAAAGGAATGTATAAAACTACCCTTTGCTTATAAGCTGCAGGAATAATCATCTTTTGAAGATTATAATTATCTTTGATGATTTTCAATTCACCATTAATAATGTGTCCTATGAACCTATCATTTAGTTTTTTCACAATTTCAGGTAATCGCTCTTTTCTCTCAAAAAGATGCAAATGATTTACCCTAAAATCCAATTTACTATCAAAAATGATTTCATTTTTGAATGTATCATAATCGCTTAAAGATTTAGGTATTTCTAAATCATCTAAAACTCTATCTCCATTAGAACAAAATTTTCTAAAAATATATCCTCCATTTTCCTGCTTTTCAAAGCATGCAAATATTGGAAAAACACCTGTACTATACAAACCTGTATTGAAACATGCCTTTGTTTTGTCTTTATTATAAGTAATAATATCAGGATAGCTTTTATTTTCATAAATGAACTCAAAATATTTAAATAGATAAGAAAATAAAATATTATTTCCGTTTCCCCAAAATTCTTTTTGAGCTATATTAGAAAGCTCTTGGAGTGTATTTAGAAAATTTGGAAAATAGGCAAATTGAAACAACAAAGGTTTCTCTTCAACTTTGTTTTGAATTTGATCACGATTTGAAGTCTTGTTTCTTGTGGTAGCTTTTTTAACATAAACTAAAGAAGGTTCGTTTTCATCTTTTTCAAGATCAAAGTCTGCTTCTATTAATGCCTTACTACAATTGATTTTTAAATCATATTTTCTTTTCAAATATTGACTGATATGTCCTGTAGTAACATGGTCAAATTTAGTCTTACTATCTTCATAGGCTTCCAAAATTAATTTTTCTATGTTTTTTTCCACGCTAAAAACCTAATTGTCCTTTCTTATAATCTTCTAAACCTTTCAATAGTCCAAAAAGTATGTCAGAATCAACCGCTCCTTCAATAGGAGTGCCTATTACTTTTCCTGTTGGAGTTAAAATATAAGTTGTTG
>NZ_MJWZ01000041.1:0-6255 GCF_001762535.1 Campylobacter sp. BCW_6889
TAAGGATTATGAATACTTAAAATAGCTTCTTGATCGATTAAAACATTAGGATGAAAATTAAAAGTTGTAGGGGTGCTTAGATGAGATGAAGCATTGGTTAAAGTATTTAAAGAAAATAAATCTTGTTCTAAACTTTCAAAAAAACCTTCACATTCTATAGAAAAAAGTTCTTCAAGACTTTCTTTGATAAGGGCTTTAGTGATTTTAAAGGGTAGGGGATTTGAAGTAGAATTTGATATATCAAGACTCATATAAGAATTAAGGGACATTGAAGATCCTTTTGGGGGTTGAGTTTATGGTGTTTATAATTTGGTATAAATCCACTATGTTTTTAATTTTTATATTTATTATTTTAACACAAATAGTCTAAATTTGAGTAGAAAAAGAAATTGCTTATTTTTGTTATTAAAATCTATTTTTTATCTAAATTTACTTCTATGATATTAGATTCTTTTTCGCTGTTTTGTGTATTTTCTAAACGCAATTTTATTTTATTTGCACCCATGGGAGTTAAAATAGTAAAATATCTAGTATTATTTTCATAAAAACCCCAAATTTCATCAAATTCCAAATAATTTGCTAATCCATATTCTTTAAACTCGCATTCTTTATAGATTGATTTTAAAAATTTTGGCACTTCATTAATAATAAAAAGTATTTTGATTTTTTCTTTTTGAGAATTAATATCCAATTCTTTAATCAGATTATTTTGATATTCTTGCTTTATTATTTCTATTATTTTTTTATTATCACAATTTTTTAAATCATTAAGATTAACATCCATTTCTTTTTTTAACTCTAATTCTTGAAGAAAATAATTTGTATTCTTATAATCAGAAGTTTGTGGTAATAATATATTTAATTTTTCATCACTTTTAAAAATTAATTTCGCTATATTCATAATTTTAATATTTAATTCTAATATAGCGTAAAAATCTTTTTTAGAAAAAATTTTATCTACACCTTTTTTCATATTTACAATATCTAAATTCTCATCAGATAAAAATTCTATAAGTTTATTTAAAAATATAGCTTGAGGAAGCATTACCACCCTTTAAGCTCTAAACTTTCAAGCTCTTCTAAACTCATTGCTCTAATTAAAATCCTTTCTTCTGATTGAATTAAAGAAAAATCTTGTAGTTTTTCTAGTGCTTCTTTATATTCTAAATATCCTAAAGGTTTATCTTCGCTAATGCTAAAAAAGCTTAATCTCCATTTGGCTTCTTTATCTTCATCATCTAATTCAAAATTTTCCCAAGGTTTTTTAAAAAGAATAGTATCTGTATCTTCACTTAGGGTGAAATTTATTATTAACCCATCGGGTGTTTCATAAAGTTTAGGTATAGCTTCATAAGCTTCTTCCCAACGCCTTTGTAAAAGTTTTAAATCTTCCATAAATTTTTCCTTAAATATAAAATGAAATTATAACTAAAAATCTTTTTATATTAAATCATAAGGAAAGTATTTACACAAAACTGATTCTATTTTGTTTAATCATTCTAGCACGATTGATAAGAGCATAAAGGGCTATATCTTCATCATTTAACATTCTTTCAAATGTTTTACTGTACCTATCCCCATCAAATTCAATACTTTTCCATTCTATAAGCTCTGCTTTAGCATTAGTGATAAAAGAAATATATTTATCTCTTTGTTTATCGTGTTTGATACCTGCGCATAAAGGTTTAAGTGCTTCATCATACCAAATCACTTCTAGTTTTTCTTCTTTGATGATTTTTAATGCTACTTCTTTTGTTAGATATTCTTTGATGTCTTTTCCATCGTATTTTTTTTGCTTATAATTCATTTTTAACATTTTATCAATTGCTTCTTTTTCACTATCAAAAGAATATTCAAATTCAACACCTCCTCTTTCTCAAGAAAGGACTGCGCTTATTAAGGCATACTTTTAGCTATGAAATTAACCGCCAAAGGAACAAACCTTGCAGTCATACAATAAAATTAAAGCATGCAAATCTAAATACAACAACTATACACAAAAGCCGATTATAATTATTTTTATGTCAAAAATCCTATAAAATATATTTCTTTTACTTTTTATTGCTCATCTTTTCTAAATAAACTTTCTAAAATAAGTCAGTCTTCACGCCGATTTTTCATCCTGATTGATTGCATTAAAGTGAGCAAATTTAATTTATTTCAACTAAGTCTATTTTTGTTTAAAATATTGCGCATATTCAAAGGGTCTTTCTTTTAGTTTAAAATAAAATTTATTATGAAATTGGGTTGTGGTATTTAAAGTTTTTTGAAGAGTTCCTAAAGAATATTCTAAAGCCCCATTATATATTATCTCTTCTTTTTGCAAATAACCCACAGCATATTCCAAAGGAGAGGTATTTGAGAAAAATAATTCAATAAGATTAAAATTTAAATGATTACTCGCTTCTATATAAAAAGAATGATTCTTATGTATTTTATAGGTAGCTAAATTAAAAAATAAATTATTTTTATCTTGATACAAACCTATATCATAAGCAATGATAAATTTTCTCAAACTCCATACAAGATAAGAATAAAATAAATCATCGCTAAAATCTACTACTTCATAGTCATTTTTTTGCACCATTTCATCTAGCATTGAAATTAGTTCAAATTTATTTAAATTTTTATTTTCGATATAGTAAAGTTTAATACCATGAACTTGATTAATTTCATTAATATAAGAAGTTAAAAATTCAATATTATCTTTATAAAGTTTTAAGAAATATTTTTTTAATTCTAAATTATCTATAATTTTATAGGGGTTATTTTTGAAGAAAAGTTCTTTAAGTCCTTCAAAGCAATTCTCACCAATATTAAAAGCTTTAAAAATGATATTTTTTTCTTTGATTATAATTTTACCTAAATAAATGCTTGTTTCAAATTTGAAATTTCTCTTAAGATTATATTCTTTTTTTAAGAATTCTTCATCAAGTCCTTTTATACTCATATCACTTTGCAAGCCCAAGTAAATAGTTTTATCTTCTCTTATATTGGAGATATAATCTTTAAGCGGTATTTTTATAGTTTTCATTATTTTCCTTGATTATAAACTTCTACCTATGAGGGTTTCTACATATCTTGGATCTCTTTCATTGGGCTGAATTTCATAGGCATCTTGTATAGCACCTATATTGCAACCTACTAAATAATTCTCACTAGGATCGCAAATTCTACTAAATTTATCAAAAATAATTTTCTCATTGATATAAGCTTTTTCAGAATAAAAAACATATCTGCCTAGAGCATCCATATTGTGATTATAATATTTTTCTATATAAAAATGCCTACATTCGTGAAAAACCGTTTTTGCAAATTCTTTAAAATAAGCTTTTAAAATGTATTGATTTAATCTGACCTTATTTTCTTCATAAGCTCCAAATGATAAAGATCCGCTAGGCTTTTGGCTATAAAAGACTACATTTTCTAAAGGTAAATTAAATTCTTTACAAAGAGTTTGAGTTAAAGCTTTTAGAAAATCTTTACATTCTTTAAGATCTCTGTTTTTGTTATTTAAAAGCTCTGTGTGGAATTGTTTAAAACTTTTACCATTCTTATACTCTAAAGGTAAAATTTTATTAATTATGGTGCTAATATATTTGCCATCTCTATCTTGAAGATAATTTCCTTTATCTTTTTCTGATATACTTGTTAAAAATTCCTTATTGATTAAATCAAATCTATAGTATATATAAGCGATTTTTCCGGCAAATTGAGGATAGGTTCTGAGATAGGTAAAAAAGTCTCTTTTTTCTTGATTTTTTAAATTTGCCCTTAAAAACCAATTTGCCTCTTCAACACTATCGATTGATTTTTGTCGGTTAAGATTATATACATTAAGGGCTTTTAGCTCCTCTCTTGTAAATAATTCTTTCACCTTATCATCTCTACCAGAGCCAACTTTAAAACTCATATCTATGATTTTATAAGCATCATTTAAATTAGGAAGTCTTTTAAATTTATTTTTATCTTCATAAGCAAAAACTAAAGCATAATATTTATCAAATTCTTCTTCATTAGCCCTTGTTAGAGGTAAACTAAAGCCTATTTTTTCAAATTCTTCATCTTTTTCTTCATCATCTATTTCCCAGCATTCATGAAAATATTTACTTTCGTCTTTTAAAAACTTTATATCTTTAAATTCTAAATGCTCTTTACCTTCTAAAATTCTTTGAAGTCTTGCTTCATTTTGAATTTGAGCTAAAGCCCAAACGATATTTACATCATCTTCTAAACCATCAACTTCGCATTCTACATAAGTCCCTGGTGCAAAATTTGCCTTTTCATCGATAATAATCCTTACACTTTTTTCAGCACTTACCACATCTTCATCTTCATCGAGTTCCCATTCTATTTCTTTTATGAAATTTACTTTAGATTTCTCTTGCTTAGGATACTCTACTCTTAAAGAAACAATTCCTTCCTTCTCATCTTGTATAAACTTAGCTTGCTTACTTAAATCCTCTAATAACTGTGCTTGTGCCATACCTATGCTACCACTACTGCCAAACTCTCCCTTTTCATTGATGCTATAAAGATATAGATTATCTTTTATTATGCTTTGCTCTTTTTTATCTTTTTTGCTTGTTTTGTTTTCTTTTTCATTACTTTCTTTTATTTTTACTTCTTTAAAAGTTTTAGAGCATTCTTTATCAGTATATAATCTTACGCAGTATCTTCCCCAGGTTTTTCCTATTTCAAAGGGATAATCTTTTAAAAAGCTAGGGTTAGTATCTTTAGCTATTTCATTAATCTTTAAATAATATTCTCCTTCAGGCAAAGTGCCAAATCTATCTTTAATACTTTCATCATCATAATAAAAATAAGCTTTTTTACCTTTACTTGTATCTTTTTCATCTTGGTAAAAATAATTTGCAATTTGCTTTTTACTTCTTTTTTCATTATCTGCCTTAGCAGTACCACTTCTTGCCATATAAGAATTAATTAATTCATTTCCTTTATAATGATAGAGATTAAATCCATCATAAACTAAATGATCTTTTGCTTTAAATTTAAGTATGAGTCCAACTTTGTGATGGGTATAATTATTAAATATCCTTTTAGCATTTTGTAAAGGAGTAGGGAAATAAGCTTTGCTTTCATCAAGCTTTACTTTAAAGCTATAACAATCACTAAAATACTTTTCTTTATCAAATCTTATCTTACCCTTTTCATCACTGCGTCTTTTTAGATTAACTACTCTTAAAGCTTCATCATGTTTAAAACCTTTGATAATGATTTTAGCATTAGCAATGGGTTTATTGTGTTCATCTTTTAAATATAAAGTGATAAAGCAAGGTTCTTTAGCGTTAGATGAGGATTTGTTTAAAGGTTCTTTTGAAAGTTTATTAAAACTTGTATTGTTGTAAGCAATTTCTTTTTTAAGCTCTTTGGGTTCTAGTTTAATATTTAAACTTTCTTCTGGTAAAGAATAATTTTTAATCTTTGCATTATAAATATTATATTTTATACTTAAATCTTTTAAAGAACTTAAATCCTCTTTATCGTATTTAAAATGATAAAGCAAATTTTCTTCTTTTTCTTCAAATAAAAACTCATTATTTTCTTTTGCACCTAAAAGAAGTTTTTCGTAAAAAAACACTCTTGTGTTAAATTCTTTAAATTTAATATCATATTCTTTTTCTATTCTTTTAATATCAAGTAAAGAATCATTTTTAATAAATATATCGCAATGGCTATCATAAATATGGATTAAATTTGACATCGATGAAGCATTATTTAAAAAGATAATTCTTTTGTTTTTGTCTTTATTTTCTAAGATGAAATGGTTTAGGTTTTTAGAGTGGGAAGATAAAAGATAAAAATCTTGTTCTTTTGTGCTACTTGTATTTTCTTTTGTATCACTTTCTTGATTTGAATTTTCATCTTGATTTAAATTTTTATTTATTTCTTTGTTTTTATTTTTATTTATTGTTTCATCTTTACTATTTATTTCTTTATTTACAATCAAAGAATTAATATAAGTTTGATAAGCATTTTCTAAATCTTTAAAACCAAGTCTTTTAAATTCATCAATACTTTTATAAAGTTCTTTTCTTGCTTTTAAATAAGTATCATTTAGTTTGTTTTTATGAGAGATAAAGATAGTATAAAAACTAGAGTTAAATTCTAATTCTTTTATTGTGTTTTCATCAAATAAAGCTTGCTTATCTTTATCATATAAAACATAATCTTCACAAAAATATAAAGCTTTTAATAGATAGGGTTTTGAATCGATGTTGATGTTGTTGATAT
>NZ_MJWZ01000042.1:0-941 GCF_001762535.1 Campylobacter sp. BCW_6889
TTTTTCACTATCAAAAGAATATTCATCTTCAACACCTCCTCTTTCTCCAATATAAACAGCTTCGTATTTATTATTATCAGAATCAAACCACATGGTAAGATGGTATTCTCCTGAATGTTTATAAGAAGGATACCAATCTGTATCAATCAACTTTTCTTCTTCTATAATTAATTCTGCTTGTTCTCTTGTCATTTTCTATCCTTTATTTAATCCATAAAATCTATATTAAAATATTTACAAGTTAAAGTAATATATTCTAAATCATTATCAAAATATATGCTTATCAACATCTCTTCTTCTTTTTCAATATAGCCTGTTATATCATCCCAATTATTTCTTATTAAATCGATAAAATTAGCTTCTAATTGATTAAAATTTTTACAATATGATTTTGAGTGTAGTAACTTATAATCATAAAAAACAATTTGCAAATCTTGTATATCTTTTTTCTCTGATTTAAAAAATATTTCTAAAGTTTTTTCATTTGTTATGATAGAATAAACAAAAAAGTCATTTTTCAAATCTATTTTTACATCTTTAAGATAAAATTCTCTTTTAAATAAACTTCCATGCTTTAAATTCTCAAATTTCATTATTTTGCCTTTTTAAATAATTTTCTACAATATCTAAATCTTTATGAGATATTGGCTCTACTAAACCCTGTGACATTCTATACTTTGTTGGATCTTGAGGATTTATATGTTTAGTATATTCTATTTTATGAGGCGTATCAATTATTTTCTTTGATGTCTTCTCATAATGTGGTTTACCATCTAAATCATATCTGGTGAGTTTATCTTTTGTCTTTATAGAAACACTATTATATCCTCCATTTAAAGTATTTTTTATTTCCATGGCTCTTTGTTTAATGTTTAAAATAATCTTACCATTTTCACCAATATAATCAGGACTTCTAGGTTTTGGAGTATCTTTAGGCCATA
>NZ_MJWZ01000043.1:0-376 GCF_001762535.1 Campylobacter sp. BCW_6889
AAATACCACAAAAATATTTACAACATTTCATACAAATTTACTCTCATTAAATTAATTTTTTTATATAAAATAAAATTTAAATTGAAATTTTATAATTATATAATAATCAGTATTTAATTATACTTTAAGTTTAAATATTTTATTATTCCACTATTTTATTTTTATATTTTATATTATTATTAAAAAATAAATAATATGAAATTAATTTCAAAATAAATCATTTTAAATAAGGAAGGAGAAAAATATTTGAGTAAAAATATTATTTCAAGTAAGGTGTCTACGGGGGGGGGGGATTAAAGAACCCTGTTTAAATTCTAAAAAGATAGTTTTATCTTTAGCTACTATTTCTTTCTTAGCGAGTTGTGCTAATGCTACA
>NZ_MJWZ01000044.1:0-53667 GCF_001762535.1 Campylobacter sp. BCW_6889
TTTTGAAATTAATTTCATATTATTTATTTTTTAATAATAATATAAAATATAAAAATAAAATAGTGGAATAATAAAATATTTAAACTTAAAGTATAATTAAATACTGATTATTATATAATTATAAAATTTCAATTTAAATTTTATTTTATATAAAAAAATTAATTTAATGAGAGTAAATTTGTATGAAATGTTGTAAATATTTTTGTGGTATTTGTAAATTATATTTAAAATAAATTTAAAAGTGTATTTTTTTAGTTTTTATATTTTGGATAAAAATTTAAAATTTTTGATTTTGTATTTTTTAGATATTTTATCTATAGATTAACTATAATTTAATCGAGCATCGCAATGTATTATTTCATCACAAGTCGCATAAGGTGTAAGTCCTCACCTTGTGTGATTTTATATTCTATACTTTGACATTTAGGACACTTAAAAACATTTTCTTCTAAAATGCTTACTTGATCACATTTTAAGCATAAAATTTCAAGTGGAGCAAGTTCTATAAAAAGTTTAGCATTTTTACAAATATTTGAGTTTTCTTTAAAAGTTTCAAAACAACGCTTAAAAAGATCCACTTCTATACCACTCAAACGCCCGATTTTTACATAAATTTCTTGCACATTGTAAGCCTTATTGTTTAAGGCATTTTCTTCACAAAGTTCGATTAAAGATTCTACTATACTTAATTCGTGCATTAGCAAATTCTTGGTAAAAGTTCGCCTTTAGGACTTTCTAAAAAGCGTTTTGCCCCATAAGCGTTTTGTAAGATCACACGTGCTTTTTTCTCTTCTAAAACTTCTCCTATAATACTCGCATTTACATTGTATTTTTTTAGAATTTCTAAGGCTTTTAACTCATCTTCTTTTTCCACGCAAAGTATGAAAGTGCCTTCATTTGCAAGCTCATAAGCTTCATAACCAAAAAGCTCGCAAAGTCCTAAAACCTCATCTTGAACGATGATTTTTTCTTCAAAGATCAAAAGATCATTTCCGCTTTGCTTTGCCCACTCATTTAAAACCGCACTAAGCCCCCCACGAGTAGCATCTCTCATTGCTACAACCTTTATATCTTTTTCTAAAAGCTCTAAAACCTCTTTATCCAAAGCCTTACAATCACTTTTAACATCAGCTTCTAACTCATTTCTTTTAATTAAAACACTAGCTCCATGCCTTCCTATATCACCTGAAAGAAGTATGCTAAGCCCTGCTTTGATATTTTTACTTTCTTTTTTAGAAATAATTTCACCTAAGGCCGTAGTGTTGATATAAATTTCATCTGCTTTGCCCTTAGGAACAACTTTAGTATCGCCACAAACTAACATAACTCCGCATTTTTCACATTCTTCTTTAATGCTTTTTAAAATGCGTTCTAGTTTTTCTAGCTCAAAACCTTCTTCTAAGATAAGCCCTAAACTTAGATATTTTGGCTTAGCGCCTACCATCAAAACATCGTTAATAGAACCACAAACACAAAGTTTGCCTATATTGACCTCTTCATCTAAAAAAATCGGACTTAAAACAAAAGAATCCGTGCTTAAAGCCAAATTTCCTAAAATCGCTGCATCATTATTTGCATTTAAAATTTCATTATCAAAGATCTTAAAAAGCTTAGTTAAAAGCTCGTTCATCTCTTCTCCGCCACCTCCGTGGGCTAAGGAAATATTTTTCATACATTCACCTTTGAGTATTTATAATACGCCGCACAAGCACCCTCGCCAGAAACCATACAACTTCCTATAGGACTTCTTGGCGTACAAGCCTTACCAAAAACTTTACAATCATAAGGCTTGGCCAAACCTCTTAAAATTTGCCCACAAATACAGGCTTTGCTTTCATTTTTACTTTGCACCGCGCAATCAAATTTTTTACTCGCATCATAGGTGCTAAATTCTTCTTTTAGCTCCAAACCCCCATCTTTAATAAGCCCTAAACCACGAAATTCAAAATCACACACTCTAAAGTATTTTTTTACTAAATTTTGCGCTTTAACATTACCTTCTTTGCTTACGGCTCTTTTGTATTGATTGTACACTTTAAAAGTGCCTTCATTGCTTTGTTTTATAATATTTAACACACTCTCTAAAATATCAACTGGCTCAAAACCACTCACTGCTATAGGGGTTTTAAACTTTGCTGCTAAAGGCTCATAAATACCATAACCTGTTATCACACTCACATGAGAAGGGCCTAAAAAAGCATTGATTTTTACATTTTCATCATTCATGATCGCTTCTACAGGTGCTGGAACTGTGATATGATTGATATGAAAAAAGACATTATTTATTTTTTCTTCTATAACCTTTTGAAGAAGTAAAGCACTCATAGGCGTAGTAGTTTCAAAACCTATAGCAAAAAAGATGATATTTTTGTTTAAATTTTGCTTAGCAATTTCCAAAACTTCAAGTGGAGAATAAAGTGCTCTAACATCAACCCCTTTAGCTCTTAAATCAAGCAGAGAAATTTCACTTCCAGGTACTCTTAAAAGATCTCCTAAAGTACAAAAAATCGTATCTTTCATAGAGGCTAACTTGATAGCTGTATCAATGCGAACTCTTGGCATAACACAAACAGGACATCCTGGCCCATGGATAAAGTTAATCTCCTTTGGCAAAATAGAAGGCAGGGCATATTTCATAATACTATGTGTATGCCCACCGCAAATTTCCATGATGTTAATAGGATTTTTAAGTTCTTGTTCTATGAGTTTTTTTAAAGCTAAAATGCTTTCTTTATCTCTAAATTCATCGATGAAATTCATTTAAACCCAAATCTCCTTCATCGCTTTTTATCTCTCCGCTATTCATTTTTTCTACTATTTCTTGATAGGTTTTAATGCTTTCTAGTGCAGCTTCTTTGTCGATTTTTTCCATAGCAACGCCTACATGGATTAAGACATAATCGCCTTGTTTTAAAGGCTCATCAATCAAATCCAAATTAACTTTTCTTTTCACACCTAAAGTTTGTACTAAAGCATTGTTTAACTCATCGATTTCTAAAATTTCAGAAGGTATAGATAAACACATTAAAAAAGCTCCTTTTTAAGTTTAAGCACCTTATACCAAAGCTCCATATTAGTACCATTTTTTGCATCAAGAGTGATAATATCTGCTCTAGGATTTAATTCTTTAATCAACTTAATTGCCTCTTTAACATCAAAATCAAAATGATGAGCCAAATCTGCCTTTGTGATTAAAACTATATCAGCCTTTTTAAACATCACAGGATATTTTTGCGGTTTATCACTTCCTTCAGTTACCGAAAGCAAAACTACATTTAAATGCTCTCCTAAATCATAACTTGCAGGACAAACCAAATTTCCAACATTTTCTATAAAAAGCAAATCCACATCATCAATTGCCAAATGATGCAAAGCCTCATGCACCATAAAAGCATCCAAATGACAGCTTTGTCCTGTAGTGATTTGATACGCTAAAGCTCCGGCATTTTTTACTCTTAGAGCATCATTATTGGTTTCTAAATCCCCTTCAATCACAGCGATTTTAAGTTCATTTTTCAAAGCCTTGATCGTACTTTCTAAAAGCGTAGTTTTTCCACTACCTGGAGAACTCATTAAATTAATACAAAGCGTGTTAGCTTCATTAAAATGCGCCCTATTGTGCTTAGCTTCTTCATCATTTTTGCTTAAAATTTTAGAAATCACTTCTATGGTTTTACTTTCTTTTAAACTTAGATTTTCATGGTGGTGATCATGATGATGATCGTGCGTATGGCTTGAATTTATAGAACAGCCGCAATCTTTACACATTTTCTTTCCTTATATATTTTTTGTTTCATTTTAACCTTAAAAGCATTAAAAAATTATGAGTTTTTAGAATATTTGCTTTATTTTTCTAAATTTAAAAAATGCACCATTTGTCCTAAGGCTATGGAGCTATCATTGCAAGGATATTTTAAAGGTACAAAAAAATCAAAATTTTTAGCTTTTAAAATTTCAAGTAAGGTTTTGTTTTGAAAAACTCCTCCACTTAAAAGCACTTTTAAATCATAATCTTTGCTAAAATCTATGATAAAATTTGCTAAGGCATTAAACATACCTGTAATTGCTTTAGTTTTTTCATCTTGCAAAGCCCCTAAAATTAAATTTTTAAAATTAACCTGCCCTTTTTCTACAAAAAGCTTGTAAGAAAAATCAAGATTTTTATCATAAAAAGCTTCACACATTAAGCCAACTTGGGCTTCATAAGAACTTTTTTCTAAGTTAAAAACAATACTTCCAAAAGCATCGATAATGCGTCCTAAAGAGCTTGTTTGTAAGTTAGAATGTGAATAAATTTTTTTAAGATTTTCAAGTTTAATTTTTGGAATTTTTGCTAAAAACTCCTTAGCCTTATCTTCTAAATCATAATGAAAAATAAGACTTAGAGCCAAATTTTGTATATTTTTAATATCACTATTTATAAGAGTGAAATTTTCAAAATGTGCAATTCTTTCATATTCTTTTAAATTTCCTACAAAAACTTCTCCACCCCAAATTTTGCCATCTTCGCCATAACCTGTTCCATCACAAATAAAAGCTAAAGCCTTTTCATCTTTTGCAAAATTTTCTTCGTATTCAAAATAAGCCGCACAAAAATGCGCATAATGATGAGAAATTTTAATCCTTTCTTCAAATTCTTTTGCATAGCTAAAATGCGGGTGTTTATCGCACAAAATCGCATCAAATTTCAAATCATAATTTTGTTTAAAAAATTCTAAAAGTTTAAAAAATCTCTCATGTACATCAAGACTTTTCAAATCCCCTATATAAGGAGAAATTAAAAGTTTATTTTCATAAAAAATCACAAATTCATTTTTAAGCTCCGCACCCAAAGCTAAAAAAGTGCCTTTTTTATTAAAATTTCTTTCCAAATAAAAAGGATTTAAACCCCTTGAAGTACGCAAAAACATAGTTTTACCATTTACCACTTGAGCTATGCTATCATCACTTGCGTTGATAATTTCTCTATCATAATCCAAATAAAAATCAAAAACTTTATCAAGTTTTTGACACAAATTAAACTCATCTTTAATGATACTTTCTCCGCTTAAATTTGCACTTGTTGCCACAAGGCTTCCTTTAAAATACTCAAAAAGCAAAAGATGTAAAGGCGTATAAGCTAGCATAATACCGATTTTATCAACATCAGGTGCGATTAAAGAAAAGGCTTTTTTTGCCTTTAAAATCACAATAGGAGCTAAAACCCCACCAAGCAAAGCCTCTTCTTTTTCATCTATAAAGGCAAGTTCTTTAGCACTTTGTAAATCTTTACACATCAAAGCAAAGGGTTTTTTAGGGCGATTTTTTCTAAGTCTTAGAGTTTTTAAAGCTTCTTCATTAAAAGCATCGCACATGAGATGAAAACCGCCCATGCCTTTAATGGCTAAAATTTTACCTTCCTTTAAAAACTTCGCACTTTGCATAAAAGCTTCTTGATCTTTGGCTAAAATTTCACCCTTTGGATTTTTAAGAAAAACATTGATTTTACACTTAGGACAACTGATGGGCTGGGCATGAAAACGCCTATTTTTAGGATCTACATATTCGCTTTTACAAAACTCACACATCAATAATTCTTGCATGGAAGTATTAATCCTATCATAAGGAAGACTTTTTATAATACTAAAGCGTGGCCCACAATGCGTGCAAGTGATAAAAGGATATAAAAAGCGTGGATTTTTTTCATCAAAAAATTCTTTTTTACACTCCTTACAAAGCGCAAAATCACTTAACATAGGCGTGCTTTTTGTATTCTCTAAAGAAGGAGTAATGCTAAAATTCTCATAGTTTGAAATAGAAATTTGCGTCATTATAAGCTTATCTATTCTTGCTAAAGGTGGAAGATGATTTTTTAAATTTTCTATGAAATTTTCACATTCTTTTTGAGCACAAGCAAGGATGATTTCTACCCCAAAACCATCATTTCTTACCTCTCCAAAAAGCTTTGATTTCAAAGCTAGTTCATAAACTAAAGGGCGAAAACCCACCCCTTGCACCAAGCCTGAAATTTTGATCTTATACCCTAAGTGGCACATCGCTTAACTGACAATTTTTAAGATGTTTTAAAGTATTTTTAAGCAAAGATTTATGTTCAAACAAAGAGCCACTTATAAGCGCTAAGTCGCTTTGCTTTTTCTCTCTTAATTCATCATAAGTATCACGTAAGAAATAAGCCAAACTCTCAACCGCTCCATAAGCGATATTAGCACTATCCACACCTGCTAACATAAAACTCATAGTAGATCTTAAAGTTCTTGTATAATCAAAACTTTTATCTTCTTTCAAGCGATAATCAATCTTTACTCCACGAGGCATTTTTGATTCATCAGCAATTTTTAAAAGCTCACTAGCACTCTCTTGTAAATTTTTACCCAAATTTAGCACTCTGCCTACCAAGCCAAGCAAGGAATAAAAATTGTTTTGAAGCTCAAAATTTTCATCTAAAAGAGGAAATTCCTTGCTAAAATTTTCTAAAAGCCTTGCACCAATTTCATCTTTTTTAATCTCTTCATAAAGTTCTTTGCTGTGTTTTGGTAAGCAAAGTTTAAGCAAATTAAGCTCTTTGTTAATAAGCAAAATATCTTCATAATCTTTGCTAAGCTCTAAAATAAAAGCTTTTTCTTTATAACGGCTTACAAGATAAGAAATTCTTGCCATATTTTTATCTTCTTTAGAAAAAATAAGCTCTCTTGCCTTAGCATTGATAAATTCAAAGCCTTCCAAAACCACCACTTGCTCATCTAAAGCACTGATATAAAAATCTTTTTGATATTCTTCTATTTTTTTTACGCTTAAAAATTTATATTCATTTTCAAAAAGTTTTAAACCTAAAGCAAAGCAAAACAAATCTCTAGCAAGTCTGATTTTAAAATCATTAAAATCAAGATTGTGATTTTTTCTAAACATGGCATTAAGTCTTAGCTTCATCAAAGGTTTTTCTAAACTTGCAAGAAGTTTTAAATTTTCATTTGAACAAACAAAAACTGAATTTATAGCCTTAATATCACAAGGAAGTAAAAAATCTCCTATAAATTCGTTCTTAAACAAAGAAAATTCATAAATGCCATTTTTATCTTTTAAATAAATCTTTTTTTCTTGACTTAACAAATCAAAGGCAAGATTTAAAAAAGTATTGAAATTTTCTTCATTGATTTTTTCAAATTCTGATAAATTGCTTGAAAATTCACACTCACAAAACACGCCCCACTCGTTTTTGTTTAAAAGTTTTTTTTCTTGATAGGCATTAGAATTTAAATGAGTAATATAAGAAAATCTTGAAAATTCTTTATCCTCTGGCATACAAGGGTTAAAATCCTGCCCCGCTTTTACATCAAATTTTTTCAAAAAAACACTATGACTCATGAAATTTAAAGAATCACAAAAAGTCTTTAAATTTTCTTCATCTGCATCAATAGAAAAATGATAAATATTTTCTTCTTTGCTAAGGGTGTAGTTATAATTTTTCGCATAAAAACGCAATAAATATTCAAAAATATTATTATCTGCATTATAAATAAAATCAAAATTCAAAGTCATATTATGCCTTTTTTGAAAAATAAACTATAAATATAACATTTTTAACTTAAAAATTCTTTCTCTCTTTGTCTAAAATCGCTCATAAAATGCTCCATAAAAGCGTAAAATTCTTTGCTGTGATTGGGGAATTTTAAGTGGCTTATTTCATGCAAAATCACATATTCAATAGCCCTTAAACTCTTTTGAATGAGTTTTAAATTTAAGTTAATATAAGCTTTATTGTGATTACATGAACCCCAACGCGTTTTCATATTTTTAATGCTTAAATGCGTGTAAAATAAACCTGTTTTTTGGCTCCATTTTTTAAGATAAAAAGTAAAAATCTTTTTGGCATTTTGTCTTAAAAATAAATCTAATTTTGCTTTATTTTGACAAAGAATTTTATCTTTATCAAAATAAGTTTTTTTAGCATTTTCATCAAATATAATTTTATATTTTTTAGCTAAAAAGATTAATTCATCATCTTTTAAAACTTTTTTTTCAAATCTTTTTTTTGCCTCATTTATCCAAGAACTTGATTTATCTAAAAACTCATAAACACTTTTAAAAGTGCAAAAATAAGGAATGCTAAGAACAAATTCACCCCTTTCATTTAGCCTTAATCTTAAAGTTTTTATGCGTTTTTTAGAATAAAAATAACACTCATCTTTATAAGTAAATGATTTTAAACTAGAGCTTTGCCTTGCCATTTTTTGCTTTTCCATCTGTATGAATTTACCATTCCACGCAAAAACTCATCCGCACAAAATCCTATCCAAACCCCTAAAATTCCAAGATTAAAATGAAAACAAAGCACATAACCCACAGGCAAAGATACTCCCATCATAAAAACAAGTCCGCTAAAAAATGGAAACTTAGCATCGCCACTTGCACGTAAGGAATTAACCATGACTATATTGAAAGTTCGTGAAATTTCAAGAAAGATTGAAAGGGCAAATAAAGGTATCATTAAATTTTTTAACTCTTCTTTAAGTCCTAAAATTTGCATAGTAAAATCTTGGCAAAGATAATTCAAAAGTGCCACTAAAGCACTTGCCACCACACTAAAATACAAAGCACGCCAAGCATGTTTATAAGCGATATTTTCATATCTAGCACCGACTAATTTACCTACTATGATTTCATTAGCTATGCTTGTAGCTTGTCCTATAAGCATGATAAGCATTGAAATTTGAAAATAAATCGTTTGCACACTCAAACTTGCTTCGCCTAAGCTTGCTACAAAAGCAAAAGCTATAGTGTATTGGACTATCCACAAAAGATTTTCCCCTGCTGAAAATCCACCTATATTTAAAACCTTTTTTAATACCTCTTTTTCAAGTTTTATCATTTCTTTGATTTTAAGATGAATTTTAAGTTTATAAAAAAGTATCACAAGTAAAGCCACTATAGCAACAATACGAGCAAAAATATTACTAAGCCCCACTCCAAAAAGTTCTGATTTTGTATGATGCAAAACATAATAATTTCCACAAATCACCACTATATCCATCAAAAAGCCTATAAGCATGACCCAATAAGCCATATTATAAACCCTTGCAATAGCAGCTAAAACAATTCCTATGGCATCAAAAAACAAACAAATTGCAAGCATATGCAAGTAAATTTCACTATCTTTGAGCAATTCTTGTGGGATTTTTAAAAGATAAAGCAAATACTTCCCATGCCATAAAATAAGCGCGCCACACACAAAGCCTAAAAGCGCATTTAAAAACAAACTTTGATGAATCACTTTTCTTGCTAAAACATGATCTTTTGCACCAATAGCCTGAGCTATCACCACACTACAACCCACACTTAAAAATGAAAAAATAGTGATAAAAAGATCTAAAATTTGATTTCCAGCCCCCATAGCACCGACAAGAAAATTAGAATAATGAGACACCATAGCAGTATTGATAATCACAGTTAAATACTTAGAAAGCAAATCCCAAAATATAGGAATACTAAGTCTTGTTAAAGAAAGTTGTTTTTTTGCCATAATTAATGCCTTACAAAGATAAAAGGCAAATTTTAACAAATTTTTCTTAAAATAAAAAACCGCTAAAAAGTGGCTTTATTATCCAAAAGCACCGCTTAGATAAGCCTTGGTTTTTTCTTGTTTTGGATTTTCAAAAAATTCTTTACTTTCACCAAATTCTATAAGCTCTCCAAGGTGAAAAAATGCAGTATAATCAGCCACGCGTTTGCCTTGTTGCATGTTATGCGTTACCATAATCATAGAAAGATTATGACTTAATTCTTTTAAAAGCTCTTCTATAACACCTGAGCTAATAGGATCAAGTGCGGAAGTTGGCTCATCTAAAAGCAAGAGCTTAGGTTTTATTGCTAAAGCTCTTGCGATACAAAGGCGTTGTTGTTGTCCGCCTGAAAGAGCTAGAGCATTTTGCTTTAATTTATCTTTAACCTCTTCAAAAAGTCCTACTTTTTGCAAACAATCCACCACCAAAGCTTCTTCTTCATCTTTATTTTTAATCATACCATGAAGTTTTGGTGCATAAGAGATATTTTCATAAATGCTTTTTACAAAAACATTAGGTTGTTGAAAAACCATGCCTACATTTTTACGCAAAGCTACTACATCTTGATTTTTAACATCTTTTCCTTCAATTTCTACCAAACCATCGATTTTTGCGATTTTATCATTCATTCTGTTAAAACAACGCAAAAAAGTGGATTTACCGCATCCTGAAGCACCGATGAGTGCGGTAATTTTGTTTTGTTCTATTTGCATATTGATATCAAATAAAGCTTGTTTTTTTCCATAAAATAAATTTAAATTTGTTGTTTTTGCTATCACTTTAATTTTCCTTGAAAATATTTTCTTAATAATATCGCACTAAGATTTAACACGACTAAAAGTCCTAAAAGCACAATAATACCCGCTGCTGTTCTTTCTAAAAATGCACGCTCTGGCATAGCTGACCATGAGTAAATTTGAGCAGGCAAAACGCTAGTTGGATCAAAAATCGAACTAGCTACATCAGGGATAAATGCTATCATACCGATAATCATCAAAGGTGCAGTCTCGCCTATAGCCCCAGCTAAAGTCAAAATAGAACCTGTTAAAATCATAGGCATAGCCAAAGGCAACATAATACCTTTTACCATTTGAACCTTTGTCATACCTAAGGCATAAGCAGCATTTTTCATGTTAATGTCCACACTTTTTAAAGCCGCTTTGGTTGAAACAATGATAATAGGTAAACTCATGATCGCCAAAGTAAGCCCACCCACTAAAGCACTTGATCGAGGCATTCCAAAAAGATTGATAAACACTCCAAGTCCTAAAAGTCCAAACAAGATACTTGGAATACTTGCAAGGTTGTTAATACACACTTCTATAAAATGTGTAAATAAATTTTGCGGTGCAAATTCTTCTAAATAAATTGCTGCTGCAACGCCTATAGGAACACTCACAACCATACAAACAAGCATAACAAGCAAAGTCCCTACAACTGAAGATAAAATTCCTGAATTTTCAGGAGATTTTGAGTCCCCATTTAAAAAGAAATTGCTATTAAATTTAAGCTCTATATCGCCTTTTTGCACAAGATCATCGACTAAAGTTCTTTGTTTTTCACTAAGGCGATTATATTTTTGCTTCATATATTGATCCACTTCTGAATTTGCCAAAAGCCAAGTTTTTTCAGTGATTTGCCCTGTTCTTATTTTTCTTTGCTCAGCACGAGATAAAAGATCATAAACAGGAGAATTTCTATTAGCCTCTACAAAAATATAAGTTTGCTTAAAAGCTCCAATTCCAAGATAACCCACACTTCCTAAAAAGATACAAAGAAAAATTAAATTAATATAAAGCCCCATTTTACAAAGTCTTTTAAAAGACTTTGAAGCTTTTTGTCTTTTTTTAAAAAGTTTTTTCATAAATTTTTCCTTTTGTGAAAGCGATTGATGAGATAAACGCTAAACATATTGATGATTAAAGTGATGATAAAAAGCACCAAACCTAAAGAAAAAGCACTTAAAGCCAAAGAGCTATCAAAAGCTTGATCTCCGCTTAAAGCTTCTACGATTTTTACCGTTACTGTTGTCATATCTTCTAAAAAATTCATCGTTAAATTTGGACGCAAAGAAGCTGCCATTACCACTATCATAGTTTCGCCTAAGGCTCTTGAAAGTCCTAAAAGACAAGCTGCAACTATACCAGGAATAGCCTCAGGTAAAATCACAGCAAAAACCACTTCTTTTTTTGTCATACCTAAAGCATAAGCGCCATTAATCCTTTTCTCGCTTACTGCTTCAATGCAATCTTGAGATAACGAAGCCACTATAGGCACTATCATGATCCCCATGATAAAACCTGCGCCTAAAGCACTTTGAAAACTTGCTTGTATGCCAAATAAAGAAAAAAACCACACTATAAAAGGCGCTACGACTATAGCTGCAAAAAATCCAAAAACAACAGTAGGAATCCCTGCAATGATTTCTAAAATAGGTTTTAAGTAATTTTTAGATTTTTTGCCAGTAAAAACACCTAAATATATAGCACACATAACCCCTAAAGGTAAAGCCGTTAGCATAGCAATCAATGAAATATAAAAAGTTCCCCAAAAAAGCGATAGCGCTCCAAAAACACCTTGTTTGCTCGTGCCATCTGCATTCATAAAAGCTGCATCAGCTGCCCACTGACTTGAGAATAAAAAGGTAGCAACACTTTCTTTTTGAAAGAATTTTAAAGCTTCAATTAAAATTGTAAGCATGATAGCAAAGCTTACTATCACGCTTACAAAAGCACATAAAAAAAGTGCAAATTTGATTATTTTTTCTTTTAGCAAAGTTTTTCCTTAAAAAACTTTTCCAGCTTTTACAAGCTCATCATTTAAAATTTTTCTATCTTCTATATGTTTTTGAGAAGCTTTTAATTTATCATCGCTTAAAGGAACAAGTCCTATTTTTTCAAGTTCTCCGCCACTTTTTGCCAAATCATCACTCATGTAAATTTTTGCAAAATCAAAGGCTTCTTTTGGATTTTTCTTAGCATTGATATAAATAAACAAGCTTCTTGCAAGTTCGTATTTTTCATCTGCAATATTTTCTTCACTTGGTGTAACACCATCGATAGTAGCGACATTGATTTTATCTGAGTTGCTCACTAAAAAGCTATAACCAAAAATTCCAAAAGCATCTTTATCAATAGTAAGTTTTGAAACGATTAGATTATCATTTTCACCGCTTGGGATATAAGCACCATCTTGACGCAAAGTTTTATACTCGCCTTTATACTCAGGAATTTTTTTAGACACATCACTCATAACAAGCTCTTCTATAGTATCTCTTGTTCCTGAACTTGATGGTGGACCATAAACACTAATTTTACGATTTGGTAAATTTTTATTGATTTGATTCCAGTTTGTATAAGGATTTGGTATAAGTTTTCCATTTTGTGGAATTTCTTTTGCCAATGCTAAGAAAAGTTCTTTTTTTGTGATATTTAATGGAGCATTGGTTTTATTTTGAGCTAAAACTATACCATCATAACCTATCATAATCCCTACTATATCAGTTACTCCTGCTTTTTTGCAAGTTTCAAATTCACTTAATTTCATAGGTCTTGAAGCATTAGAAATATCAGTAGTTCCTTCGCAAAATACCTTAAATCCACCCCCTGTTCCCAAGCTCTCTACTATAGGAGTTTTTGTATTTTTAATCGAAGCGTATTCTTCAGCTACAAAAGAAGTAAAAGGATACACAGTCGATGAACCTGCGATTTTTAAATCTGCTGCATTTAAAGCACCACAAAGCGCAAAACTTGCCACACTTAAAGATAGAATTTTTTTCATTTTTTCTCCTTAACTTTAAAAAAAGTAATGGAAGTTTAAAAAAACTTGGAAACATTTTGGAAACATTTTTTATTTTGCATTTTTCTTAAATATAATTTTTAACTATCAAAAAATTTAGCTTGTTTTTAAAAAAATAATATATCATTATAAAACATTTTAAATTTTAATAAGGAGATAAGAATGCTTTCTAAAGAAGTTGTAAAATTACTCAATGAACAAATAAACAAAGAAATGTATGCAGCGAACTTATATCTTAGTATGAGCTCTTGGTGCTATGAAAACAGTCTTGATGGAGCTGGAGCCTTCTTGTTTGCACATGCAAGCGAAGAAAGCGATCATGCTAAAAAGCTTATCACTTATCTTAATGAAACAGATTCTCATGTAGAGCTTCAAGAAGTAAAACAGCCTGAACAAAATTTCAAATCCTTGCTTGATGTTTTTGAAAAAACCTATGAACATGAGCAATTTATCACAAAATCAATCAATACTTTAGTTGAACACATGCTAACACATAAAGACTATTCTACTTTTAATTTCTTACAATGGTATGTAAGCGAACAACACGAAGAAGAAGCACTTTTCCGCGGTATAGTTGACAAGATTAAATTAATCGGAGAACACGGAAATGGACTTTATTTAGCTGATCAATACATCAAAAATATTGCATTAAGCAGAAAAAAATAATCTTTGCCCTACTATGGGCGAATCTCGCTTTGGATTATAAGGTATGACTTATTTTTCTTTAGAATTTAGTATCTTAATGATAGCTTTTTTTGCTATTTATTGGACTTTTAAAAATGATTACAAAATACAAAATATTTTAATTTTAATTTTCTCTTATATTATTTATATTTTAATCAATCCTTATTTCGCCTTGGTTTTATTTATATATACCTTTTTTATACATTATTTTGCCTTGCTAATTTTTGTGCGTCGCAAGCGTTATATTTTCGCTACTTGTATGGCTTTTATTATTTTAAATTTGTGTTTTTTTAAATACTTTCCTAGCATCAAAGGAAGTGTTGATGAGATATTAAATTTTTTCGGTTTAGAATTTTTAAATATTGATTTAGTATTTCCAATAGGAATTAGTTTTTATACCTTTACTTCTATCACTTATCTTGTAGAAGTTTATCAAAAACGCCGTTTAGAAAGTTTTTTAAATTTGGCAACCTTCTTATCATTTTTTCCAACACTACTTTCAGGGCCTATTATGCGAAGTTCTTTTTTCTTTGAACAGGCCTATCAAAAACGCGAATTTAAACATGCAAATTTAATCATCATCTTGCTTGTTTTTGGTATAGTTAAAAAAGTTTTAATAGCTAATTACCTTGGAATTTATGCTAAAAGTATTTTAGACTTTCCACAATCTTATAATTTCATACAACTTTTAAGCGCAATTTACGCCTATGCGATTCAAATATACTGTGATTTTAGCGGATATGTTGATTTAGTTTGTGCTTTTGCTTTAATGTTAGGTTTTACCCTTCCGTCTAACTTTAACATGCCTTATCTTGCAAAAAACCTAAAAGATTTTTGGACTAGATGGCATATCAGTCTTTCAACCTTTATAAGAGATTATATCTATATACCTTTAGGGGGCAATAGAAAAGGAATGCCACGCACTATAGTTAACATACTCATCGCTTTTATACTTTCAGGTATGTGGCATGGCAATACACTTGCTTTTATTGTTTGGGGTTTATTGCATGGTATTGGCATAGTTTTTATACATTTGCTAGCTTTAAGCAAATTTAGTTTACAAAAAATTCCAGCTTTAGGAAGATTTTTAACCTTTCAATTTGTATGTTTTACTTGGATTTTCTTTTACTATAGCAAAAATCTAGAAGATGCAATAGAATATTTTAAAGCTTGTTATTATAATTTCTTCCAAATTCCATCTTATGATGATATTTATATGTTGGTTGCTTTTGGGGTTCTTTTTATGATTTATCCTTTATTTATTAATTTTAAAGAATATTGCATTAAGATTTTAAACCTTACTCCATTTTTACTAAAACCTTTTATCATAGCTTTTATTTTACTTTTGGTTTTTGCTTTTATGCCAGATGGAATTCCTGATTTTATTTATTCGAGTTTTTAGATGAGTGCAGTTAGATTTTTCTTCATTTTGATTATAGTGCTTGGCTTGGTTGTTGTAGTTAT
This sequence comes from Campylobacter sp. BCW_6889, assembly GCF_001762535.1. NCBI lineage: Bacteria > Pseudomonadati > Campylobacterota > Epsilonproteobacteria > Campylobacterales > Campylobacteraceae > Campylobacter > Campylobacter sp. BCW_6889. The sequence continues at coordinate 15,504 of NZ_MJWZ01000044.1, forward strand.
GAATCAGAGCATTAGCTCTTATATAGAACAAAAATATCACTTTGCATTCTATCCCCATAATGATCTTTTAAAAGAAGCCAATGGCTTCAAAATTAAATTAGAACAAATTCGTGCAATTTTAAGCAACGAACCCTTACCTCAAGCTAATGAAGAAACTATAAATCAAGAAAATAAATCAACAGATGAAAACTTAAGTAAAATAGATAAAGTTTTAAACACTTTAGAAAATGATGAAAACACTTCTCATAAAGAAGCAAATCTAACTTTAGTTCAAGATGCAAATATTAGTTTTATCGATAATACTAAATTAGAACTGCAAAATGGAGATGAGTTTTTATTTATCGGAGATTCTTTAATGCAAGGTGTTGCAATAGCCTTAAATAGAGATTTAAGAAATTTAAATCTTAAGGTAACCGATCTTAGTAAACAAAATACAGGCCTTTCTTATAAATCCTATTTTAACTGGTCAAAAGCGACCAATGAAGCTTTTGTTAAAAACTCAAATATTAAATATCTTGTTGTTCTTCTTGGCGCTAATGATCCTTGGGATATTAAAAAAGGAGGAAATTACCATCGTTTTGGTTCCCCTTCTTGGATAGATATTTATACAAATCGTGTAGATGAAATCATTAAAATCGCTAAAAAACATAAAGCCAAAGTTTTTTGGTTTGAAATCCCTCCTGTAAAAAAAGAAGATTTGAACAAAAAAATACAAGTGCTCAATAAAATTTACAGCGATGAAATTCTTAAAAATAAAGAAATTTTTATCAACACTAAGCTATTTTTTAGTGTCAATGATGAATACTCAGCTTATATAAAAGATGAAAACAATAGAAGTATAAAAGTAAGAACAGATGATGGGGTTCATTTTACTCCAAGTGGCGCAAGAGAAATGTCTAAACTTTTATTAGAACACATAAAACTTAAGGAAGAAAATGCTAGTAAATAAATTTAAAATTATCTTATTGTTTTTTATTATTTTTACTAGCTCTTATGCACAAAATTTAAATACAAATGACACAATAGATTCCATACTCAATCAAAACAAAAATCACCCTGCTTTAACAAATTATGTATCAAAAAAAGATCTTAAAAATCTAGAAAAAAAATTAGAAAAAAATCAAAAGATAGGAATTAGAATTTATGGAGATTCTCATATGGCGGCTGATTTCTTTCCGCGTGTCATGAGAGGATATTTAATCCGCTCTAACTCTATAGGTTTTGCCTATCCTTTACAACCTAAATATCAGCAAAATCTTAATCTTGTTTATTCTTATAAAAACTTTGAAATTTTAAACTCAAGAAATCCTGCTAATGCTGGACATAATTTTCCACTAGGTGGGATAATAGCCAAAGCAAAAATCAAAGGTGCAAAAATCAACCTTGATACAACCTTAGATAAAAAAAAATTCAAAATAGGGTTTTTATTTAAAGCCAAACAAAATACCAATGCTTTTAGCATCAAAGATGCAAAAAACCGAAGCTATAAGTTAAGAACCACACAAATTAATAAATGGTCCTATAAAGAACTAGAACTTGATCTTCCTTTGCAAATTTCAGCCTTACAAAAGGATGCTGAGCTAGGAGGATATTTCATCACAAATAAAAATAATAATGTTTTCTTAGATACCATTGCAATCAATGGTGCCAAAAGTGATTTATGGCTCTCTTGGAATCAAGCAGTTGTAAAAAAAGAACTAGTACTTTTACACAATGATTTAATTATTCTTGCTTATGGTTCTAATGATGCACTCTTTAAAGGGTTTGAAAAACAAAAATTCAAAAATAACTTAAAAAAATGGATTAGCATTTTAAAAACTTACAATAAAAACGCTGTTATCATGCTAATCTCTCCACCAACCGTAGTTCAAAAACAGGGTAAAAACTATAAGCTTGCTCCTGATTTTTTTACCATACGCAAAGCATTATATGAAGTTGCTAAAGAAGAAAAAACTCTTATCTTTGATATGCATCAGTTTATGCAAGATAGTGGGGGAAAAAACAAATGGATAGAACAAAAGCTTTCGCTCAATGATGTACATCTTACTATAAAAGGCTATGAGCTGATGGCTAAAAAGTTACTCGAGGATTTAAAAAATATCATCGATTATTAAATTTAATACTTAGGAAATTCTAAGTTTTCATCATTAAAACTTAAAGCTGTGATTTGATAGTAAGAATTAATGGTTTTTAAAAGATTAAATCTAGCTCTTAAAAATTCTTGCTGGGTAGAATTTAAAGTATTATTTGCATCCAAATAATCTTTTAATTCGCTTTTTCCTAAAATATATTTTTCATAATACGCCTTAGCGATAAGCTCTTGTTTAATGTTAATATTTTGCAAATTTTGCAAAAGCAAGGTGTCGCTTTGATAGTCTTTATAATTCAATGCAAATTCATTCATCGCACTTTGCAAAGCCTGTTCATAAGAAATTAAAAGTTGCTCATAAGTAAATTGTGAAATTTTGATATTTTGCTTTACTCTACCATAATCTAAGAAAGGTAAAGAAATCTTAACATTGCCACTTAAAATTTCAAATTTAAAACTATCATCGATTTTTTTATCACTTCCGCTTAATGCTCCACCTAAAGAAATGCTAGGCAAAATAGATTTTTGCATGGAAGAATAATCCTTAAAAGCTGATTTTAAGCTATTGAGTTTAGACCTCACATCTGCACGGTATGCTAAGGCTTTTAAAGGTATATTAAAATCAGGACTTAAGGTTTTAAAATCATTTAAAGATAAAGTTTTAAAATACTCTATATAGGCAAAACCTTCTTGCTTTGCCAATAAATCTTGTAAATTTTTTATGAGTAAATTACGATTTTTATCATTGCTTAATAAATTTTGTTTAGCTCTTAATAAGCTTTGTTCTATGTTTAAAAGATCTAATTCTTCTATTTTTCCAAGCTTGTATTTATAGCTATAAAGCTCTTTCATTTGTTCTAAATTTGAAAGATAGACTCGAAGCAATTTATCTACATCGTTAAAATAAGCCAGCTCAAACACATTATTTAAAGCTGTATTGATCATGCTTATTTTTAAATTTTCAAGATCATAAGCACTTGCTTTCGCACTAAATTCACTTGCACTTGCGCTATCTCTTAATTTGCCATAAATATCAAGCTCATAGCTTAAATTTAAAGAATTATTGAAATTTTTACTTTGTTTGCCTGAATTTAAATCTTTATCTCCACCAAAACCCAAATTTCCACTTAAAGTCGGATATAAATCATAATCAATCAAATCAGCTCTAGCCAAAGCTGAAAGCAAAGTTTTTCTAGCAATATTAATATCACTATTATTCAATAAAACAAAATTTAGAAATTCATTTAATTTTGCATTATCATAGGATTTATACCAATCATAAGTGAGATTTAAATCTTTCATTTGTTCTTGAGTTAAATCAACTTCTTTAGGCAAGCTAAGTTTTGCACCACAAGCGCTCAAGAAAAATGCTAAAAAAATGCTAAGTATTATTTTCATATCATTCCTTTGATAATGCACTAATAGGATTTAAATTTGCTGCATTTCTTGCAGGGAAAAAACCAAAAACCACACCGATAAACATAGAACTTAAAAGTCCCAAAAGCACAGAATAAGCATTTAAAATCATAGGAAAATCCGTACTTAAAGTATTAAAAGCAAAAATAATAAAAATCGATAAAATCACACCTAAAATCGCCCCTATAGTACAAATCATAACCGCTTCGATTAAAAACTGCATCATAATATCTTCTCTTCTAGCCCCTATAGCCATACGTATGCCTATTTCTCTTGTTCTTTCACTTACAGAAACAAGCATGATATTCATCACTCCTATACCCCCAACAATCAAAGCAATCACAGCCACACAAGCGGTAAGTATGGTTGTAGTGCGTTTATTTGCTGTAATAGCTTGCTTAAAGGTATCAGAATTAAAAGTAAAAAAATCCTTTTGTCCGCGTTTAATTTCTAAAATTCTTATGATAGCATTTTCAGCCAAAGTTGAACTCACATCATCTTTAACCTTAACTATGATTTCACGCAAATTTCTATCTCCTGTAAGCTTATTCATCAGTGTTGTATAGGGTATATAAAGACGCACTACATTATCTTCTATAGGTTTGTCTGTATCTTTTTGTAAAACTCCTATGATCTTAAAAGGTTGAGAATTAAAAAGTACCACACGACCTAAAATATTTTCACTTTTTTCATCAGGAAAAAGATTTTTTTTAGCATTAAAATCCAATACAGCAACATTGGTGCTATTTTTTACATCATCATTATCTAAAATTCTTCCCGCATCTATCCTTAAGCCTTCTATAGCAAAATTATTTACCCCCACTCCTTCAGCTCTTGCGCTTAAAGAAATATTAGTATAAGTTGCTACTCCTGAAGTATTTGAATGAGCATCCACTGCTTCTAAGTATTCTAGGGATCTTAGCGTTTCTAAATCGCTAAAATTAAGCCTTGTTTTACCCGAACGCAAATCTCCAAAACCCCTTCCAGGACGAATTTCAATAGTATTTGTTCCAAGTCTTGCAATGGACTCAAGCACCTTAGCTTGAGAGCCCAACCCCAAAGCTACAACACAAACTACAGAAGCAATACCTATGATGATTCCAAGCATAGTTAAAATAGAACGAAGTTTGTGTGCAAGTATGGAAGAATAAGCTATCTTAAAACACTCAAAGGCTTGATTTTTAAGCAAAGTAAGTGTTTTTTTCTCTTTGGGCATTGTTTTTAAAATAAGTTTTTCTTGAGCTTTTTCCTTTTTAGTATCGCTTAAAATTTCTCCATCTTTAATCTCTATAACCCTTTTAGCTTGTGCTGCAATTTTTGGATCGTGAGTTACTAAGACTATAGTATGACCTTGTGCGTTAAGTTTTTGTAAAATTTCAAGCACCATAATACCGCTTTTACTATCCAAAGCTCCCGTTGGCTCATCAGCCAAAATAAGCTCTCCACCATTGATTAAAGCTCTTGCTATAGAAACGCGTTGTTGCTGCCCTCCGCTTAATTCATTCGGTTTAGAATCTAACTTGTGAACTAATTCTAAATCATTTAAGAGTTTTTTAGCATTTTGACTTCTTTCTTGTAAATTTTTTCCCGCATAAACTGCAGGTAAAGAAACATTTTCTTTAGCACTAAGCAAGCTTAAAAGATTATATCTTTGAAATATAAAGCCTATTTTTTCACGCCTTAATCTTGCTTTTTCGTCGTTATTAAGTTTAGTGACTTCATACTCATCAAAAACATAAGTTCCGCTACTTGGCGCATCTAATGTTCCTATGATATTTAAAAGTGAAGTTTTACCACTTCCACTTTGTCCTATAATAGCAACAAATTCACCTTTTTCTATACTTAAACTTACATTTTTTAAAATGGCATTTTCGCCTATATTCTTGCAAATATTTTTAAGAAAAATCATTAAAATCTCAACTTCATTTTAGGAGCTAAGCCATCAGCACTTGAACTTACTATCAATTCTTCATTTTCATTTACACCTTCTAAAATTTGAGTGTTGATAGAATCTTTAATGCCAAGTTTGACATATTTTTTAACAGCTTTTTGATTTTCTAAAATTTCAACATAATAGCCTTTTGGATCGCTTTTAATTGCATAAGTTGGCACTGCTAAAACAGCCTTTGCACTCGCTACGACAATTTCATTTTGTATACTCATACCAATACGCAAAAAATCATCTTTATTGGCTACATAAAATTTTGCGTAATAATAAATAGCATTTGATGAGCTTGAGCTTGAAGAACTCGAACTTGATGAGCTTGAGCTTGTACTAGAATCACTCACTTCAGTATCAGCTGGATCTATACTTGCAATAGTAGCATGATAAGTTTTTTGAGGATCATTAAGCAAAGAAAAATCAAGCTCTGTTCCTACTTTTATCTTACTCACATCAGCCTCTGCTATTTCCATTCTTACTTCCATTTCGTCTAAATTAGCTATACGGACTATAGTAGGAGTGTTTTGATTAGCATTAACTGTTTGTCCTTCATCTACAGCTACATTAATCACAACACCATCCATAGGAGCAGTAATGGTTGTATAACCTAAATCTTTTTGTGCATTTTTAAGAGTGATTTCAAGCTGAACTACTTGAGCATTAAGCTCTGCAACATTGGCTTTTAAAGTATAATAATTATTTTTTTGAGTTTCTAAATTTTCAAGAGAACTTGCTTTAGCTGCATAAAGTTTTTGCTCTCTTTGATATTGCTTATTCGCAATCTCAAGGGCAACTTTTTTACTCTCTAAATTAGCCTTAGCACTTTCAAGCTGAGCTTTTGTAATATCTAAATCGTTTTGTTGTTTATCTTTATCAATTTGAGCGATCAAATCACCTTGCTTTACATGAGTTCCCACATCAACATAAAGTTTTATAATTTGTCCACTAACTTGAGCACCCACATCGACTTGATCTTTGGCATATACCTTTCCTACTGCCTCTATGGTTTGAGATATATCTTTTTTTTGTATTTTTTGAGTTAAATAGCTGATTTTTTCATCATTATTAAAAAAAATAAAATAAGCCCCAACACTTCCAAGTATTGCAATTAAAATGATTAAAACAATCTTCTTTTTCATAATAACAAATCCTAAAGAAAAATCAAGATTAAATTTTACTCATTTTTTGTGAATTTTTTGTGAATTTTTAATTCTATTTTATAAATTTAAAAATTCTAAAGCCATCATCACATCACCCTGCATTAAAACTTTTAAATTTTCATCATCCCAACAAAAAGTAGAACTATGATGCAAAGCTGGATGATTTAAATCCTTTGAAATTCCAACAAATACATAAGCCCCCATTCTTTCTCGTGTTAAAAAAGCAAAATCTTCAGCCCCCATGTCAGGCTTAGAAGAAATAATAATATTTTCTTCTCCTAAGACCTTTGCAAAAGCTTTTCTTGCTATTAAAGCAGCTTTTTCATCATTAATCAATGGAGGAAATTCTTTAGTATATTTAAGCTTATAATCTCCACCATTAGATTTTGCCGTAGCAGCAACCACTTCTTCTAGAGAACTTTTTAAAATATCTTGTGTTTTATCATTTAAAAAACGCACAGTTCCTTTTAAATAAGCATTTGTAGGAATAACATTATAAGTAGTTCCTGCACAAATTTGACCTACGGTAATCACCCCTGCTTCATAAGGGGCTAAACGCCTAGAAACAACACTTTGTATATTATTTACAAATTGCGTTGCCATAATTATAGGATCTATACAAGTGTGCGGATGAGCTCCATGTCCTCCTCTGCCAATAAATTCCAAATCAAAAATATCCGTTCCAGCCATCATTTCACCACTTACAATTTGAGCAGTATTTTCAAGCAAAGGCCCCCATAAATGACAACCAAAAACTGCATCAACATAAGGATTTTCCAATACACCTGATTCTATCATAGGTTTAGCTCCACCGCTTCCCTCTTCTGCGGGCTGAAACATAAATTTAATCGTGCCACAAAATTCATCTTTGAGCTCATTTAATATCAAAGCAGCTCCCAAAAGTCCTGCTGTATGTCCATCATGTCCACATGCGTGCATCTTACCATCAATTTTTGAAGCATAACTTAGATTAGTTTTTTCTTGTACAGGCAAAGCATCCATATCCGCTCTTAAAAGAACGCATTTTGGTTTTTTCTGACTCTTCTTTTTTCCTTCTATAATAGCTAAAATTCCTGTTTTTGCAATATTTTTTTGATATTTAATGCCAAACTCATCTAAAATTTTACACACTAAATGAGCTGTATTTTCTTCTTCAAATTCAAGCTCAGGATGCATATGAATTTGATGTCTTAAATCAACTACTTTATCATAGTACTTTAGTGCTAAATTTTCAACCAGCTTATGCATTCTTTTCCTTAATCTAAATCTTTTATTTTTTCATCTGCTTTTTTACTGTCAAGTTTTTCCAAATTCGCCTCCATTTTTCGTATTTCTTCTTCTCCACTACGCACTAATTTTGCATCAATTTTGGAAAAATCTCCAGTTTTTTTATTTGGATATTCTACCTTAGAAAGTATAAAACGCAATAAATTTAATCTTGCTTTTTTCTTATCATCAGAAGAAATAATAGTCCAAGGACAAGTTGGGGTATTAGATGCTAAAAGCATAGAGTATTTAGCTAAAGTATATTTATCCCATAATTCTTGCGATTTTTGATCTACAGGAGATAATTTATATTGTTTAAGTGGATCACTTCGGCGTTTTTCAAAACGTTTTTTTTGCTCATCTTTTGATACCGAAAAATAAAATTTAAAAAAAGTAATATCACTATTTGAAATCATATTTTCAAACAAAGGCACTTCTCTTAAAAAATCTTTATGTTGTTGCGGTGTGCAAAAACCCATCACCGGTTCTACTCCTGCACGATTATACCAAGATCTGTCAAAAATCACAATCTCACCGGCTGAGGGCAAATGTGCTATATAACGCTGAAAATACCACTGTGTTTTTTCCACATCGCTAGGTTTTTCAAGAGCCACAACGCGGCAACCACGCGGGTTTAAATGCTCAATCAAACGTTTAATCGCCCCACCTTTTCCAGCTGCATCGCGTCCTTCTATAAGTATAAGAACCTTTAAACCCTTGGCTTTAACATGATTTTGAAATTTCAAAAGTTCAATTTGCAAATTCTTTAAATCTTTTTCATATTCTATTGTACTTTTCTTTCTTTTAACGGAAATATAAATTTCATTCTTTTTAACAGCCCCTTGTGTTTTTAGAGAATTATTTTCTTGCATTTTCAAACCTTTATAAAGTATTTAAAGCAAATTTACCATAATAAATTATAATTGAAGCTAAAGATAAAGGAAAAATAAGTTTTTAGGAAATTTATGCGTATTTTTGGTATTATTTTATTAAGTTTTTGTTTATGTTTTGCTTCTATATTGTCTTTAAATGAAGCTTTTAATGTAAAATCAAACTCTTATAATAACTCTATCTCAATTGATATTGAACTTGGAAAAGATATTTATCTTTATTCTAATAAACTTAAATTATATATAAATGAAAAAGATATAAGTTCTTTGATTAATTTACCTCAAAGCTCTACAAGAGGCAATGAAAATGTTTATTATCAAAAATTAAATTTAGCTTTGCCAAATTTACTACTAGAGCGCTTTGCAAAAAATACTACAAATTTAATCAAACTCGAATTTCAAGGTTGTTCTGAACAAGGCTTGTGTTATAATCCTCAAACTTGGTACTTTGATCTCATTTCTAAAAAAGATACTTTTGAAATTTCAAAACCTTATAAAGCTCAAAAAACAGATAAAAAAACTAAAATTGAATCTGAAGAAAGCTCTATAGCAAATTTTTTAGCAACAGATAACTTTTTTTGGATTTTGCTAAGTTTTTTTGGCTATGGACTTTTACTCTCCTTAACGCCTTGTATTTTACCTATGATTCCGATTTTATCTTCTCTTATCGTAGCAAAAAGTAATGCTAAATTTTCAAAAAAATATAGTTTTTTTCTCTCTTTTATCTATGTTTTTTTCATGTCTTTAGCCTATGCTATTGCTGGAGTTATAGCAAGTTTTCTAGGAGCAAGTATTCAAGGAATTTTGCAAAAACCTATTATTTTAATTCTTTTTGCTCTAATTTTCATAGCTTTTGCTTTTGCTATGTTTGGAGCTTTTCGTTTCGAATTACCATTAAGATTTCAAACCTTTATACATAAAAAAAGCGAAAAAGGAAAGGGAGTTGTAGGTATAGCTATTATGGGATTTTTATCTGCTTTAATAGTAGGTCCTTGCGTAGCAGCCCCTTTAGCAGGTGCTTTAATTTATATAGCCAATACAGGCAATGCTTTATTAGGTGGTAGTGCACTTTTTATCATGAGTTTTGGCATGGGTATACCTTTGCTTTTCATAGGCTTAGGATTAGGTTTTATTAAGCCTGGTTTTTGGATGGAAAAAGTAAAAATTTTCTTTGCTTTTGTTATGTTGGCTATGGCTATTTGGATACTTTCTAGAATTATTGAAGAAAATTACATTTTAATTGCCTATGGAATTTTAGGTGTATTTTTTAGTGTTTTTATGGGAATTTTTGAAAAAAGTTTTACGATAATTTCTAAAATTAAAAAAAGTATTTTAATTCTTATTTTAGCTTATTCTCTAAGCATTTTCCTAGGGGGAATTTTTGGGGTTAAAAATTTCTTAAATCCTTTAAATTTCAATACTACATCTACCTCAAAACCTGCTCTAAGCTATGATTATATCAGTAATTTTGAACAATTAAAGCAAGAAATACAAACAAATACAAAGCCCATAATGCTTGATTTTACTGCATCTTGGTGTGAAAATTGCAAACTTTTAGATGAATTAACCTTTAGCGATGAAAGAATCATACAAAAAATGCAAAATTACAAACTTATCAAAGTTGATGTAAGCGAAAATAATAATGAACAAATTAAAACCATGAAAGAATTTAATGTTTTTGGCCCACCTGTTTTAATTTTCTTTGAAAATGGAAAAGAAAAATTAAAAATCACGGGTTTTATCAGTGCTGATGATTTATTAAAAAAACTAGAACCATGAAAATTCAAAGTTTGCAAATAGGGAAAATTAAAAAAACCATAAAAATTTCCAAAACGCATTTATTAAAGATATTTACCTAGAAAAAACATAGATTGATTTTCTGGGTATTTTAGATGATCAAATAGCTAATAAAATTCATCACGGAGGCTACCATAAGGTATTTTTGCCAACTCTTGTCAAAACTATCCTATATGAGAAAGATTTCTTAATAAAAAGCTAAATTTTGGCTCAATGAGTGAAAATTTGAGCATCGATGGGCTTTATGAACAAAATGTTTGCATAGATGATATACATCAAATTTCAAATGCAAAACTGCAAGTAAGCGAACCTAGAAAACCTTGTGTAAAAATTTCTAGAATTCACAATAATTCAAATTTTACACATGAAATTTTTAAAATGGGCTTGAGTGGATGGTATTATAAAGTTTTACAAGTTGAACAAATACGAAAGTATGAAAACATTAAAATTTTAGAAAAAAAATCTACTTCACTTAGTATATTTAAACTCAATCAACTTTTTTACTCCCCACATCAAATTCTTAAGAAAAATCCAAATTTAATTAGATAAATTAGAAAAATTAAACTCTCTCATATCTCAAAATTGGCACGAAACGATACACAAACGCTTAAAAAATACTTACGATACAAGCTATATGGATAGCTTATAAGTTTTTAAAGTTATTTTTAGATAAAATAATCCTTTTTTGAAAGGATAATCATGCAAAGACAAACATGGAGTAGCACACTAACTTATATTCTAACAGTTGCTGGAGCAACCATAGGATTTGGAGCAACTTGGCGTTTTCCCTATCTTGTAGGAGAAAATGGTGGCGGCGCTTATGTATTAGTTTTTTGTATAGCCATGATTATCATAGGCATTCCTGTTATTTTAGTTGAAAATGTCATAGGCAGAAAAGCGATGACAAATAGCGTAGATGCTTTCAAACAAAAATGGCAAAGTATTGGATATATGGGACTTTTAGGAAGCTTTGGCATAATGGCTTACTACATGGTACTTGGAGGATGGGTTTTAGTTTATATTTGGGAATTAACCCTAGGGAATTTTAGTCTTGCCAATGTAGTAAGCAAAGAATTTACTCATCAGTTTTTTAACGACAAAATAGCCTTCAATCCTTTAGGAGTTGGTATTTTTACCACTGTTTTTGTAATTATTAATTATATTATTTTAAAAAGAGGCATTATAGATGGTATAGAAAAATCCGTCAAATTTTTAATGCCCTTATTATTTATCTGTCTTATTGTTGTTGTGGGACGCAATTTAACCCTTGATGGAGCTATAGCTGGAGTTAAATTTTATCTTGAACCTGATTTTAGTAAAATTTTATCATCAAAACTTTTAATCGATGTTTTAGGGCAAGTCTTTTTTGCTTTATCCCTAGGTTTTGGGGTGATGATAACACTTTCATCTCATCTTAATAAAAATGAAAATATGGCAAAAACCGCTATTTATACAGGGGTTTTAAATACCATTATAGCTGTTTTGGCTGGTTTTATGATTTTTCCAGCACTTTTCTCAGCAGGACTTGCTCCAGATAGCGGGCCTTCTTTGGTTTTTGAAACTTTACCTATAGCATTTTCTCATATCCATTTTGGTACCATTGTGTGTATTTTATTTTTTGTCTTACTCTTGATTGCAGCTTTAACCACAAGCTTGCCAATTTATCAAGTTATTATTAGCGTATTAGAAGAAAAATTTAAATATTCTAAAAATCTTTCTATTAACCTAACTCTAGGGTTTATCTTCATACTTGGCAATCTTCCTTGTATTCTAACTTATGGGCCTTGGCGTGATATTGTTATCATCAAAGGAAAAAACATTTTTGATAGTTTTGATTTCATTAGTGGAAATATTTTGTTTGTTTTAACTGCATTTTTTTGCTGCATTTATGTAGGTTGGATTTTAGGCAAACAAGAAAGTCTAAAAGAACTTAGCAATAACAATACACTTAAAAGTTCATGGTTTGGAATTTGGTTTTATTATGTAAAATATATAGTACCTTTGATTATTTTAATCATTTTTATCTATGGAATTTTAAACTAATTTTTTAAATTTATATCTCTCTAACATAGTGGAATTTCCTAAAATTCCACCTTGATGTATATAAAGCAATGGTTTTTTCCACTCTTGTTTTAATGCTATACTTAATCCTAAAATATCATACAACAAGTCAAATTCTATATTGCACTTTAACTTTAAATCCATGTAAAGCTCATAAAATTCTTTATACGGTCTAGCAAAGTGATATTTTTTATCACTTGTTAAAAATTCTAAATTTGAAAAATCATAGCTTGGATCTAATGTTAAAATTTGTTTTTTAAGATATTTAATATCACCTACACAAGCGCAAGTAAATACTTTAAATTTAGAATACTTTGCCAAAAAAGCTGCCGAAGTGCCTGTACCCGAAGGTAAAAAAATATCAAAATCGAGCTTTAAACTTTGACTTTGCATTTGAATTTCTTGAGCAAGCTCCATATAGCCATATTGAGCTTCTAAATTAGCCATGCCTTGTTCTATAAAAATATCATCTTTTTTACACAAAGACAAGGCAAATTGCTTTAAGGATAAAGAATGGATATTTTCTACAAAATCAACACCATTTTCTAAAGCTAAAGCATAGTTTCCACAAGGATTATTCTTAAGAAAAGTAGAAATTTTTTCACAAGCAAAAACAAGCTTATATGATCTTTGTTTAGCAAAAATACTTAATGCCGCCAAAGCATTACTTTGGCTTCCTCCATAACTTATAAAAGATTGATTTTTAGGATATCTTTGATGGATATAAAAAGCAAGTTTCCTAGCTTTATTTCCATTAATTTCTCCTAATAAATCATCTCTTTTAATATAAAATTCAAATCCGTTAAAATTGATTTTTTGTATAGGACTAATTGTTTTAATGAAATTCAAAGAATTTTTCTACATCTTTTAAAGCATTATCATTTTTAATGCTAAATTTTATCTCTATGCGACGACTCTTATCCTTATCTTCAACTCCGTTGACAAACACAGGATCCGAAAAAGAACGTCCACTTGCCATTAAAAGCTTTTGAAGCTTATCACTCTTATAAAAAGTATAGATAAAATTCATCACCTCATAAGCTCTTTTTTGCGACAAATCTAAATTATAAATATAAGATCCATCACTATCAGTATGTCCTTCAATAATGATATTTTCAATGTTAGAAAAAATTTTTGGATCTTCAAGAATAGCATCAAAATATTCGCTTAAGATTTTTCTCAAACTTGCCTTTGCTTCATTTTTTAACACATAAGAATCTTTATCAAAAAGTACTTCAGCAGGCAAAGAAATAGATCCTGTCTTTTCATCTATAGTGATATTATTATCAAGTTTGCTTTGCAATTCCTTGCTTAAATTTTCACGAATCAAACCAAGATTTTGCACCTTTTCTTTAGCTTTTTGAAAATCTTCTTGTAAATTTTTAAGCTCTTCATCTTTTTTCTCTAATTGACCTAGTAAAATCAAAATTTGCTTATCTTTATTATCTAAAGTTGAGTTCAAATCTTTACTTAACTGCTTGTAATTTGTAATATTAGCCTCTAATTCTGCTTTTTGAGAATTAGCAAGATTTAAAGCACTAGAAGCATTGTTTAAATCAGAACTTAGTTTAAACACTATAGCTTCTTTATTTCTAAGCTCTTCTTTGCTCTCCTCTAAGCGTGCCTCTTGTTTATTGAGATTGTCTTTAATTTCTTTTAAATCACTTTGAGTTAAAACATATTTTACAACAATAGCACCTATTAGCAAAATAAAAACAAACAGCAATCCTGCCATTAAATCAGCATAAGCTATCCAAAAATTGCTATCTTCTTTTGACTCATTTTTCATTTATTTTCTTTATCTTCATTTTTTAACTCATCATTGCTTTCTTGCTTAGATATTTCTGCTTGAATTTCATCTTGATTTTCTTCAGTCTTAGACTCTGAAAAATCTTCTATTTGTTTGGTTTCATTTTCTTTATTTTGATTTCCATCCCCAGAAAGCTTACTCATCATTTGACTTGTTTCTTCATCAAGTGCTTTCATTTCTTTTTTAAGCTCATCCATCATTTTGATTTTAGCATCGATACTTTTTTCTTCTTCATATACTTCCTTAAATTTATGCATACCTTCAAACAAGCTTGCTTTAAATCCCTCAAAAACCTTTTCTTGACTTTCCAACATTGCTTTTTCATAAAGTTCAAAATTTTTGCCAAAACGCTCTACTTTTTCATCGAATGCACTTAGCGTCTTATCAAGATGATGAATTTTATCACTACTGATATCGAGCAAGCGATTATATTGTTCTGACATTCTTGTATTGATTTCTTTCAAATTTTGATTGAGCAAACCTATGCCATTTAACATTTCACTATAAAGCTTTCCAAGATCGCGTTGATCTCTTTGTGCTTTACTAAGCTCACCCATGGTTTGTTTGATGTGTTCACTACTTAATCTAATAGCTTTTTCTTCTACATTTAGCATATCTTGAAAAATGCCAAATTTTCTATCAATAGCATGATCAAGCTCTGCAAAAAAATCATCATTGCTAACTTGTTTAAAAATTGCTCCAATTTTTTCAAAATGTTGCAAACTCTCAGTTAAATATCTTTGATCAAGCTCTTCTTTTGTCCAAAAAAATCCACTTGTAGCGTTTTTTTGACGATTTAGTAAACGATCTATTTTACTTTTACCATATTTTTCAAAAAACATCCACCATAATGCAAGAAAAATTCCATAAATTGAAACATAAAAAGCAGTTCCTACTCCACTTAACAAATCTGCAATTTCTTGTTCTAAAGCGGCTGTATCACTAGAACTAAAATTTGGCATTGAAAAAGCTATGCTGATAAAAGTTCCTAAAATTCCCATCATTGGAAAAATTGCCGAACCTATACTAGCAAAATTCTCATTTCTTGCACCTTTAATATATGTATAAGCAAAGTCATCAAAATTGGCATTTGATTTCGTGTCTTTCCCTATGGCAAGAAAATGCCTCATAATATGTCTTTTTAAAGCCTGTTTAAATTCATCTTTTTGTTGCTCAAAAATACTATACGCATACTCAGCACTATGTCTAGCAAAAATCAATGCTGTAAAAAAAATCACACCTGTCATAATAACCGTATGTAATTCAACCTTAAAATCAATTACATTAAAATAACCTAATAAAATCAAAATATAAAGAAAAGCTGGAATAAAAATAATTTTAAAATAAACCAAAGAACCTCTTGCATCTTTGCCTTCAGGCAAAACAAGTTCTGAAATTTCATCTGATTTAATCTCCATGAAACCAATACCTCAATAAAAATTTTATTTTAAAGATTGCTACTTAATTTGATAAAAATTTTTAAAACAAAATAAAACTAAGCCTTTAAAATGCTTAGTTTTTGTTTATACAGTTTAAATCTTCAAAAGCGACTTCAAGACGCTTTATCATGCTTTCTTCACCACTCCTTAACCAAACACGCGGATCATAGTATTTTTTATTTGGCTTGTCATCACCTTCTGGATTTCCAATTTGTCCTTGCAAATAAGCCCTATTTTTAAGTTCATATTCACGTACCCCATCCCAAAAAGCCCACTGGGTATCTGTGTCAATATTCATCTTAATTACGCCATAACTTACTGCATTTTTAATATCTTTTAGCTCGCTACCGCTACCACCATGAAATACAAAATTTATAGGCTTATCATTTTTTAAAGCAAATTTATCTTTGACAAATTTTTGCGAATTTTTTAAAATTTCAGGTTGTAAGCTAACATTTCCTGGTTTGTAAACTCCATGTACATTTCCAAAGCTTGCTGCAATTGAAAATTTATCACTAATTTTTCCAAGTCTTTCATATGCAAGTGCTACATCTTCTGGTTGGGTATAAAGCTTAGAATTATCAATACCTGTATTATCCACTCCATCTTCTTCGCCACCTGTACAACCTAGTTCTATTTCAAGTGCGACACCTAAAGCATCAAGTTTTTGAAGATAGACTTCACAAGTGTTAAGATTTTCTTCTAAACTTTCTTCGCTAAGATCAAGCATATGGGAACTAAATAAAGCTTGTCCATGGGTTTTTTTATATTGTGCATTTGCCTCAATAAGCCCATCAATCCAAGGTAAAAGTTTTCTTGCGGCATGATCAGTGTGTAAAATCACAGGTACACCATAAGCTTTAGCAAGTAAATGTACATGTTTAGCCCCACTAATTGCACCTAAAACTTCTCCATTAGGACAATTTTTCCCTGCATAAAATTTTGCCCCACCATTTGAAAACTGGATAATAACTGGAGAGTTAACTTTTTTTGCAGATTCTAAAACTGCATTAATAGAATCAGTTCCTACAACATTAACAGCAGGGATAGCAAAACCCTCTGCTTTAGCATAGTCATAAACTTTATTAAGCTCATCTCCGCTAATCACCCCTGCTTTTACAATGTCTAAAACACCCATTATTTATATTCCACTTTAGCACTATTTAAAAGATCTTGGCCTTTTTGATTGATAACTTTTTTAAATTCTTCAAATTTAAGTCCGTTTTCAATACCTTGTTTTACTTCATCAAATTTGATTTGACCTTTAGCCTGCGAATTTTCTTTTAAGATTACATGATAGCCAAAATTCGTTTTTATTGGAGTTGTAGTAATAGTACCATTTTTAAGTGCAAAAGCAGCATCTGTAAAAGGCTTTACCATAGTTGATTGATCAAACCAACCAAGCTCACCACCTTGGTTTTTTGAACCTGGATCAATTGATTTCTCTTTAGCAAGCTCACTAAATTTAGCATCTAGTTCTTTACCTTTTAAACCTTTAAGTTCGTTAATAATATCCTTAGCTTCTTTTTCTGTCGCTACTAAGATATGTTTTGCTTGCACTCTCGCAGGTTTTACGTATTTGTCTTTATTTTGATCATAAAAAGCTTTAACTTTAGCCGCATCAATTTTAATTGTATTTAAAATTTTCTCTTGATAAACATTAACAAGTATTGCATCTTTTGCACGATCAAGTTCTTTTGTGTATAAAGGATCTTTTTCTAAATTTTGTTTTTTAGCATCTTGCAAAATTAAGTCTTGCATAATATACTGCTGAATAAGAGCTTTTTTTTGATTATCTGGCAAAGTTTTAAAATCCTGTCCTCTAAGCATAGGGGCAAAAAATTCACTTACTTCTGTATCACTAATGCTCTTGCCATTAACAGTGGCTACTGTAGCTGCATTTACATTTAAAGCTACACCTGCAATCAAAGCTGCTGCAACTAAAGAAATTTTTTTCATTGGGTTTCCTTTTTAATAAAATGTATATAAAATCGATTATATCTAAACTTGGTTTAAAGCTAATTAACTAAAATTAAAAAATGAAAAGAAATTTAGAAATCAAAGAGCTTTTTTTAAAACATTTTGAGAAACCTGTAACAGAACTTAAATTTTCAAATTTATACGAACTATTAGTCTGTGTGATGCTTTCAGCCCAATGCACTGATAAAAGAGTTAATCTCATCACTCCTGATCTTTTTAAAGCTTATCCTGATATCAAATCTCTTGCAAATGCAAATTTATCAAGCCTTAAAACCTACATACAAACTTGTTCATTTTTTAATAATAAAGCACAAAATCTTATAAAAATGGCAAAATCAGTTTGTGAAAATTTTGACGGAGAAATTCCCCTTGAAGAAGAGAAATTAAAATCCTTAGCAGGCGTGGGACAAAAAACCGCCCATGTGGTTTTAATAGAATGGTGTGGAGCAAATTTCATGGCTGTAGATACTCATGTTTTTAGAGTTTCTCACCGCTTAGGACTTAGCAAAGCAAAAACTCCAGAAGCTACAGAAGAAGATTTAACACGCATATTTAAAGATAATCTTAACTATCTTCATCAAGCCATGGTTCTTTTTGGACGCTACACTTGTAAAGCTAAAAAACCTTTATGTAAAGAATGTTTTTTAAATCATCTTTGCAAAAGTAAAGATAAGGAACTTAAATGAAAATTTTCATCTTTTTACTCGCTATATTTCTTAATATTTTCGCCTTAGAATCTTACGAGCCTAGTGCTGTTTTTTCTTCTTATTTTAACAACATAAATTGCTCGCAAATCTTAGATAAGTTTTTTTATCTAAATTGCTATGATTATAAACTCAAAGGTACAAAAGCCGTTGCTTATAAAGTAGAAGCTTCAAATTTAAAAAATAAACAAATTAAAAAACGCCCTCGCTTTGAAGATGATACAAATATTCCTAAAAAATACCGCACTACTTGGAGTGATTATAAAAACAGCGGCTACACGCGAGGACACACTGCACCCAATGCTTCTTTTAGCTTTAGTAAAGCTGCTCAAAATTCAGTATTTTTAATGAGTAATATTACCCCACAAATTGCACAAATAAATAATAAAATTTGGAATGAAATCGAGCAAAGAGAAAGAAATTTGGCTTTCAAATTTCAAAGTATCGAGGTTTTAAATTTGGTACTTTACGATAAAGAACCACAATACATTAAAAACCGTATTGCTATACCAAGTTTTTATGTAAAAATTATTAAAACTCCGAAATTTAAAGAATGCTATCAAGTACCAAACCACGAAGTAAATGATGAAAATATTAAACAGTATCAAATAAATTGTGATAAATTTTAAGGTATAAATTATGGAGATAAATGCTCTTACAATAACCACTCTTTATATCATAGGTATTTCCGCAGAAGGAATGACAGGGGCTTTAGCTGCAGGACGCCATAAAATGGACCTTTTTGGAGTTATTTTTATTGCTCTCGTAACAGCAATTGGAGGTGGAAGCATACGAGATGTGCTTTTAGGACATTATCCTTTAACTTGGGTTAAACATCCTGAATATATTATTTTAATCTGTTTTTGCGCCCTTATAGCCACAAAAATTCCACGTGTAGTAACCAAACTTGAAACTTTATTTCTAACTCTTGATGCTATAGGACTTGTTGTTTTTAGCATACTTGGAGCTCAAATAGCCATAGATCAAAATCATGGGTTTATCATAGCCGTTGCTGCTGCTGTAATTACGGGTGTTTTTGGTGGAATTTTAAGAGATATTTTATGTATGAGAATCCCTTTGGTATTTCAAAAAGAAATTTATGCAGGAATTGCCATAATTGCAGGAGCAATCTATTATTCTCTAATAATGTGGCTTGAGCTTAATGCTCTAGTTTGCACACTTTTAACTCTTTTTATAGGAGTTATTGCAAGGCTTTTAGCTATCAAATATCAATGGTCTTTACCTATTTTTTCTTATAATGAAGAAAAATAATTTATCGTTGCTTTATACAAGTTTGCTAAGATGCTAAAAATTTTTAGGAGATTGATAAATGCAAAGACTAAGTATTTTACTTACAATTTTAATAATTATTAATATAACAGCTTGCGATAGCAAAACAGAAAATTACTACAAAAATCATCCTAGCGAAGCAAAAGAAAAAGCAAAAGAATGCAAAGAAAGCGGAACTCTTAGCGAAGATTGTATTAATGCATTAGAAATTGGTATTAAGCCAACAAATGAAGAGAGTAAATACAGTCCAAACACACCAAAAAAATCTGATAATCAGATATTAGAAGCTTTAAAACAAAATGATTTAAAAAAAGAAAAAATCACAAAAGATATTAACCAAAGTTCAGAAAATAATGAAAGTATTATAATGCCGCCCATAGCAGAAACACCTTCTGAAATTTATCCTTCCAAAACAACAGAAAACCATCAAAGTTCTATCTTTAGTGATGATATTAATATAACACAGGAAAAATTACCATGAAAATAACTCTTTTTTTAAGCCTTATTGGTATATTTTTTGCAGCATGCGAACAAACCAAAAGTGTAGAATATTATCAAAATCACCCTGAAGAAGCAAAAAAAAGAAGTTTAGAATGCAGGCACAAAGCTATCATCAGTCAAGATTGTGTTAATGCGTATAAGGTAGGTTTTCCAAAAGATGAATGGGAAAATGAAAATATCTCTAATCCTTAAAAGCTATAAAAGTTTCAAAATTTGCCCATTTAAAAATACTTTCTATTTTCTTAAAACCTGCCTTTTCTAGCATGTTTAAATTTTCTTTTTGACTATAAGGAATTAAAACATTTTCTAAGGCTTCTCTTTTAGCTGCAATTTCAAATTTAGAATAGCCTTGTTTTTCTTTGTAGTCTGCATAAAGTTCTATGATATTTTTAGACAAAAAAGCATCTTCATAAAGGATTTTTTCACTCATAATCAAAATGCCTTTAGGATTTAAATTTTTATAAATTTTATCAAGCAATTCCTGTCTTTTAGGAGGACGAATAAACTGCATGGTATAATTTGCCACAAAAACATCGCAAGTAAAAAAATCAAATTCGCATAAATTAGCTTCAAAAAAACTTATATCAAGTCCATAAGCTTTAGTTTTTGACTTTGCAACTTCAAGCATAGAAGCAGAATTATCCACGCCAAAAAGTTTAAAATCCTTTCTTAGATTTGCCAACAAAATCAAAAAATTAGCACTTGAACAGCCCAAATCACAAATACTTGCATTTGCAAGTAAAATTTTAGCCAATAAATTAGCACAAAGTTCTAAATTTTCCCTATAAAATGGTACAGAACGATTAATCATATCATCAAAAACACTAGCCACGCTTTTATCAAATTCAAATTGTTTTTTAGGGCTTTGTTTAAAAAGTTCATCTTTCATCATTTTTCCTTAATAATTCTCTAGCTTGTTCTATGTCTTTGGCAATTTGATTTTTAAGTTTTTTTAGATCTTGAAATTTCTGATTCTCTCTTAGAAAAGATATAAACTCAAGTTCGAAAAACTCCCCTTGTGTGAAATTTTCACCCAATTCCTCTAAAATATGACTTTCTATGGCAAAATTTTCATCGCTTGATCTTACACCTAAAAAACTCACACTTTTATAAATATTTTTTTGGCTTTTTAACAAAGTAGCATAAACACCATTTTGAGGCAAAAAATAGCCTTTACAATCTAAATTTATAGTCGCAAAAAGTTCTTTAGAGCCCAAACCTTGTCCTTTAATCAACTTTCCTTTAATACTATAATCTCTTCCTAAAAATTCTTTTGCTTTTTGTAAATTTGCTTTTGATAAAAAATCCTTAATTAAACTTGCATGAACACCTACTCCGCCTATACTAAATTCATCAACTATTATAGTTTTTATCCCACTTAAAGACTCAATATCTTTAGCACTATAAGCCCTATTTTTCCCGAAAGAAAAATCATATCCCACTACTATAAATTTCAAATTGATAAATTCTTTTTTCAAAAAGCTTAAAAAATCTTTACCATCTAAAGATTTTATACTTTCAAAATCCACTTCTATAACTTTTTTTCCTGAAATTTCTTCTTTTTGACGATTTGAACAAAGAAATTGACCCTTAAATTTATTAATAACCAACAAAGCCCCATTCTCATCTAAACATTTTACAAGTTTTAGATGCCCTAAATGTATACCATCAAAACAACCTATAGCTAAAGAAGTAATATTAATTTTTGATATAGTAGTAAAAATATTCAACATTACCTTCCTTTCCTTTAATGCTTGATTTTTGCGTATTTTTTAAAAGCCAACCTAACTTAGCACATGCTTTTTCAAAATCCATTCTTGCCTTTAAGATTGCCTTGTCATCTTTTAAAACACCTTTTTTATCTCTTTTGATATTTTTTCCCACTTCAAACTGAGGTTTAAAAAGTAAAATAATTTCCTTTAAAGCTAAATTATCAATATAATAAAGTAAATTAATAAGAGAAATAAAACTCACATCACAAGTAACAAGTTCAAATTTTTCTTCACTTTTAAAGGCTCTAAGATCTGTATTTTCATGCAAGATAATTATTTCATTTGCTCTTAAACTTGGATGGAGTTGATTACTACCCACATCAAGAGTAGTGATTTTTAAAGCCTGATTTTCAAGTAAAATTTGCACAAAACCGCCCGTGCTAGATCCTATATCAAGACAATTTTTATGTTTTATTTCAATATCATTTTCTTCTAAAAAATTTTTTAATTTCAAAGCTGCTCTTGAAACATAAATTTCACTTAAAAGATCCAATTTTAACTCATTGGCTAAAAGTATATCTTCAAGATTTAAATCTTGCGTTTTTTTTAAATTTTCTAAAAAATTTTTCACATCAAAAGAAGCTTTAAAACTTTTACCATTAAGTAAAATCTCTTCATTTTCTATAAGCTCTAAAGCTTTATTTCTACTGATATTTAAACGCTTTGAAACAAAAAAATCAAATCTCATTTTAAACTCTCATTTATTCTTTTTTCCAAGTCTTCTTTTTCTTTAGAAAACCACCAAATTCCTATTTCAAAAGCATTTTTTTTAAAAATTTCTCTAAGATCTTTAAGATCTTTTTCAAAAAGATCTTTTTCTTTTTGAATTAAACTTAAGTTATTATCTTTTAAAAAATTAAAATTATTCATCCATAAAAGTATTTGTTCTTGTTCAGATTTTAAGGCATTATTTCTTTGCTCTTTTAAAAAATAACTTCCTAAAACCATGATAAAACATAAAAATAAAACAATTATTTTTATGTTTATTTTCAAAACAAAATTAAAAACAAAAGCCAAAAGAGAGCAAAACATAAAAAAATTAAAAAAATCAAAAATAAAATTTAAAGCTCTAAAGCTCAAATATCCAAAATGAGAAAAAATAAAAAGTTTTAAATTTGAAACAAAATACAAAAATTCAGATAAAAAATCAAAATAAACAAAAGAAGCACTCTTATAAGCAATGATTTTCCTAGAAAAAAGTTCTAAATTTAAAAGCTCATTGTAAGTAAAAAAAAGCCCATAAAATGCATAAAATAAAGCGGTAAAAAAACTAGCGATAACAACTATTCTAAAATCATTATAAGCATTATTTACAAATTGCAAATGCAATTCTTTTTTTAAAAATATCATCAATAAAGGCAAAATTATAAATATAAAAACTAAATCAATTTTTTCAAGATTTAAAAAATTTAAAAATAAAGAAATAAGTCCAAAAATCGCCAAGAAAAAACTAAAAATATAAAGATAAAAATCCCCCATACTAATACGATAAAACAAACTTCCCTTAATCAAAGTAGCTTCTTTTATAATATTTTTTCTAAGCTTTAAAAATAAAAAGAATTCCCAAAAAAGTGTTAAGAAAATAGGAATTAAAAAAAACAGAGAAAAAGCACTCCTTTGCCAAGTTAGCAAAAATCCAAAAAGGCTTAAAAGTGTTAAAATATAAGAACTATTCTTTAACAAGTTCATTAAAAGCACTTTCATCTATACATTTTACTTCAAGCTCTTTAGCCTTACTAAGCTTAGAACCTGCCTCTTCTCCAAAAAGCACATAGTCAGTCTTTTTAGAAACCGAGCCGCTTACCTTACCCCCAAGCTTTTCTATCAAAGCCTTAAACTCATCTCTTGGACGCGAAAGAGTACCTGTAATCACAAAAGTTTTACCAAAAATCACACCATCGCTTTTGATTTCAAGTTTTTCTATTTTCAAATTTAAAAGCTTGTAAAACTCATCAATTCTTGTATGATTAACGCGCGTAAATTCGCAAAGACTTAAAGCCATTTGCTCTCCAAAACCTTCTAAATTGGCATAAGCTTCAAAGCTTTGCTTGTGCCACTCTTTACCAAAACTTAAGCTTAATTTTTTAGCCGCAACCTCGCCAATATGCTCTATCCCTAAAGCTGTGATAAAACGAAAAAGCTCACATTCTCTTGCTTGTTCTATAGCATTTAAAAGATTGTTGATTTTCTTTTCCTTAAAGCCTTCCAAACCTTCAAAATCACTAAATTTTAAATGAAAAATACTCTCAAGTGTAGTGATTTTTTTGTGCTTGTATAAAAGTTCTACTATATTTTCTCCAAGTCCATCGATATTAAGACATTTTTTAGAAACAAAATGAATGATAGAATTTACAAGTCTATCTTCACAATCTATATTTTGACATTTTATTAAAGTTCCTTCATCCAAAAGCTCACTTTGGCAAGTAGGACAAAGTTTAGGGCGTAAAATTTCCATCTCTAAACCTTCTCTACGCTCTTTAAAAACCTTAGTAATTTTAGGGATAACATCGCCACTTCTTATCACGCTTACAAAATCATTGATTTTAACATCAAGTCTTGCAATCTCATCAAAATTATGAAGGGTGGCTGATTTTACTACAACCCCATCTAAATTTACAGGCTCTAAAACCGCCACAGGAGTGATCACCCCACTTCTTCCTACTTGTAAATTTACCCCTGTTAAACGCGTGGTTTTTTCAAGTGCAGGAAATTTAAAAGCTGCCATAAATTTTGGAAATTTTACCGTATAGCCTAATTCTTCACAAAGCGCAAGATCATCAACTCTTACCACCATTCCATCCATCATCATAGGCTTTTTTTCTCTTAAAGCTAAAAGCTCATCATAAGCTTTTAAAACCTCATCTAAATTAGCGCAAAGTCTTACAAAATCATCTTTTAAAAAACCAAGCTCTCTGATAAATTGCATCACCTCACTATGTTTAGTAAAATTTAAGGTATTTTCCCCTACTCCCCAAGGATAAAATTTCAAATTTCTTTCTTTAGTGATGCTTGTATCAAGCTGCCTCAAACTCCCGCTTGCAGCATTGCGTGGATTAGCAAATAAACTTTGATTTAAAAGAGCTCTTTTTTCGTTGATTTTCTCAAAATCATCTTTTAAAATCACCACTTCTCCACGAATTTCTATCCTTTCTTTATAGGCTATATTTTTAGGTATATTTTCTATCTCAAAAACATTAAGTGTTATATCCTCGCCCACTTCGCCATCACCTCTAGTGGCACCGCTTACTAATTTACCATTTTCATAAAGCAAATTTAGACTCGCTCCATCAAATTTAGGCTCTATAAAAAAGTTTTTTTCACATTTTGTGCGTTTTGCCCAAGCCCTAAGCTCACTCTCATCAAACACATCTTCCATCGACCACATACGCTTTAAGTGAGCTATTTTTTTAAACTCGCTTTGTATGGCAGGAGCTATTTTTTGCGTTGGAGAGTCTTTTGAAATTTCATCTTTGTTTTGTTCTTCAAAAACTCTTAATTCTCTGATTAAAGCATCGTATTCTTCATCACTAGCCAAGGGTTCATCTTTTTCATAATATGCCCTCATCCACAAATTTGCTAAAGCAACTTTTTCTAAATACTCTTCTTTTTTCATCTAAACTCCTATATTGTCCATTGCCTGCACTAAAGCAAAAAGTTGTTTGTGCTCGTATAAATCATGCACTCTTATAATACTAGCACCATTTTCAAAAGCCTTTAAATGCAAATACAAAGTTCCTGCTAAACGATCTTTAATCTCGCTTTGAAAATACGCATTAATCACACTTTTGCGACTCGCACCTATAAGTAAAGGTTTATTAAATTGCAAAAAATGCTCTAAGTGTTTGATTAAAATCATATTATGTTCCGCACTCTTTCCAAAACCAATACCTACATCTAAAATACTTTCTTTTACTCCAAAACTTTCTAAAAGTTCAAGTTTTTCTTTAAAAAACAAAGTCATCTCATCGAGCAAATCTTCATAAAAAGGATTATCTTGCATGTTATTCGGATTGTTTTGCATGTGCATTAAGCAATATTTTGCCTCATATTTACTTGCAAGTTTAGCCAGATTAAGATTTCTTAAACTTGTAATATCATTTATAAGTTTAAAACCCTTATTTAAAGCATATTCTAGACAATATTCATCAAAACTATCTAAACTAAAAATCGCTTTTTCATGATAATTTTTCTCATAAATTAAATCAAGTACTTTTTTTAGTCTTTTAAATTCCTCTTCCTTGCCACAATACTCACTCCCAGGTCTCGAACTAACCGCACCTATATCGATATACTCAGGCTTTAAAGCAAGAAAGTCATTAAGCCTTTTTTCAAAGTCTTCTTCACTCACACGACTTTTTGCATTAAAACTGTCTTCATTGACATTAATCACTGCCATAAGCTCAGCTTTTTTTGGTTTTAAAAAATCTTTTTGCAAAAAAAGAGCCAAATTTTTAAGTCCAAAATCTTGAAGTTTTTCTTTAGCAATAAGTTTTTGAATTTGTTCTTTACTTGCCATTAAAAGTGCATTTGAATGAGTGATTTTTGCGGTAATTATTTCTTTATGGGTGATGAGCTCAGCTCCTACTCTTAAGGCATCTTGTTTTAAAATATTTGCTGCAGGAGTAGAAATATCTTTGATAAAAATAAAATGAATTTTTGTTTTTTTACTCATAATCTTTTGCCCCATTTTATGAGGGTTTATGAAAGAACAAAGTAAATTAAAATCGGTATTTGGATTGATTTTAAAAAATTTCATTTTATTTCTTTGTATAGTAATTTAGCAAAAGAGTAGCTAAAAGCACCCCACTTTTAGAATTTAATTTTGCAAGCTCATAGCTTTCATAAAAGAACTCTAATTCTTCAGCATTAAAATCTTTATATTTTACACATTCTTTAGCAAGTAATGCAATTTGTTCCATAAGTTCATTTTTATCCAAATTTTCATTTTTTTGCAAAAAATCAAAAAGCATTCTTAAATCCATTCTTTTAAGATCCAAATCAAGTTGTTTAACCTCCTTTTCAACTTTTCTTTTTTCACAAATAAGACGTGATTTTATAGTGGGCAAAAGTAAATTTTTAGAAGGTACCACGATAAGAAATTTAATATTTTTTGGAGGTTCTTCAAGAAGTTTAAGTAAAAAATTTTGTGCTTCTACCCTATAAGAATCCGCCATTAAAACAATAATTTTTTCTTCAGTTTCTGCGATATAGCTTTCTTTTTCAACTGCTCTTGCATCATCGAGTAAAAATTCATTTTGTGGCATAAAAAATCTTAATTTTTTAATACCAAAATTATTAATCATTTCTTCTTTAATACCTAAAAAATCTTCACTGATAATAATCTTACTAATAAACAAAATATTTATCCTAATTGCACCTTGGAAAATAATATTGCATCCAAACTTACATCAAAAAGTTGATATAAACTAATAAGCTTGATATCCAAGTCTTTATCTTTAGAATTTAAATAAAAACTATCTTGCAACTGCTCATCAAAAAGCCACAATAAACTATCATCTCTTGATTTAGCGATTAAAGATTTATTATCAGAAGCACTTCCTATATAAAAATACACATAACCATTAGGAAAAGAAATGTCAAGCAAGTCGTTAAGCAAAGCTATATCCTCTGAACTTTGCACTTTCTTTTTACATAAAGAATTTAACGACACAAAAGGAAGCATGGGACGAGCGGCTTTTGAATTTATATTTTTTAAAAAATACTCTTCATACCAAGATCTTTGTTCATCACACATTAAGACAAAAGTGCGTCCCTCTAAAAGATATTTAAGTCTTGCAGCCATCAAAGGAGCCCATTCTAAACGACGCGACTCCAACCATGCCATAAAAGCTCCGCCATTGCGAATATTTTCAAGAGTAAAGCTTAAAAAATCACTCATTTATTTATCAAGCCCATAGCACTCATGTAGTGCTCTAACTGCAAGTTCTCCGTATTTTTCATGAACTATCATCGAAATTTTTATTTCACTAGTAGAAATCATACCGATATTAATACCCTCATCAGCTAAAGCTTTAAAAGCCTTGCTTGCCACCCCTGAATGCGACTTCATACCTACACCCACTATGGAAACTTTTACCACAGCGCTATCGCTTTCTATGGTTGTTTTTGGACTTAAAATTTTTTGCATAGCATTTTTGACTAATTCAAGTTCATTTTGAGGAACTGTAAAACCTAAATTTGTAGCACCATCAACTCCAACATTTTGTATAATCATATCTACATTAATATTTTCATTTGCTAAAACAGAAAAAATTTCAGCTGCGATTCCAGGTTTATCTTCTACATTTCTTAAAGTCACTCTTGCTTGATTTTTATCTAAAGCAATACCACTTACTAAAGCTTGTTCCATTCCATCTTCCTTTGTTATCATTGTTCCTTCGTTATTGTTAAAACTACTTCTGGTTACTAAGTTAACATTTAATTTTTTTGCAAGCTCTACAGAACGATTTTGCAAAACTTTTGCACCCAAACTTGCAAGTTCAAGCATTTCTTCATAAGAAATTTTATCCAATTTCTTTGCCTTTGGTTCAATTCTTGGATCTGTTGTATAGACCCCATCAACATCGGTATAAATTTCACACAAATCCGCATTTAAGGCACCTGCTACTGCCACAGCACTTAAATCGCTTCCGCCACGCCCTAAAGTAGTTACATTACCTTCCTCATCTACACCTTGAAAACCCGCTATAACGACTATTTTACCATTTTGAAGTTCTGATTTTATCGCTTTTGTATCAATATGATGAATTCTTGCCTTTGTAAAAACACTATCTGTAATAATTCCTGCTTTTCTCCCAGAAAATGATATAGCAGGATAACCCTTTTCATTTAAAGCAATAGAAAGTAAAGCGCTTGTTACACGCTCTCCGCTACTTAAAAGCATATCCATATCTTTGCCATTAGGAGTTTTACTAAAATATTCAGCTTGCTCGATAAGAGTATTTGTCACCCCACTCATTGCAGATACTACAACAACAAGTTGATTACCCTGTTGCGCACTTTGGATAACCCTATTGGCTACTGCTTCGATACGCTCAAGTGTTCCAACGCTTGTTCCACCATATTTTTGAACTATAAGCATTTTAGATATAACCTTTCTCTTCAAAATATTTGATCACTTTAACATAAATATTTTTTTTGAAATGATTAATCATTTCAAAAATTTGTTTAACACTCACAAATTGATAATCATCAAATTCAGGATGCTTGGTATTGATATTGATTGTAGCACTGTGCTTTAAACGCACTAAAAAATATTTTTGAATCTGTCCATCATAAGGATACATTTTTTTAACAATTTTACTCGGAAAATCATAACTCAACCATTCTGGATACTCAGCAATGATTTCAACCTCATCGGTGCCTATTTCTTCTTTTAGTTCTCTAAATAAAGCGTTTTTGACACTTTCACCTTTATCAATACCTCCTTGTGGAAATTGCCAAATATTATCCATATCACTTCTTCTAGCTATAAAAATCTTACACTCAAAAGGATAAGAACTTGACAAAATAACAGCTGCAACATTTGGTCTATAATTTTTCTCGTTTTCCACAATATTTTTCCTTAATTTAAAGGAAATAATTTTAACCTAAATCAAATCAAATTTTTATTAAAATACATTAAAAAAATTTAATAAAATATTTTAGGGTTTTTATGCATTTTTATATCCATATTCCATTTTGTGAAAGCAAATGTAATTATTGTGCTTTTACAAGTTTGAAAAAAAATGATTATGAAAAAGCCTATTTTAAGGCTTTAAAAGAAGATATTGTTTTTCAATTAAAACAATTTAACATTCAATCAAATCAAATTAAAACCTTATTCATAGGCGGAGGAACACCAAGTTGTGTTGATGCGTATAATTATGAAGATATTTTTAAAATTTTATATCCTTTACTAGATAAAAATGTAGAAATTTCATGCGAAGCTAATCCCAACTCAGCAACATTAAATTGGCTTAAAAATATGAAAAATCTAGGAGTTAATCGCATTTCTTTTGGAGCTCAAAGTTTTCATCCTAAAAAACTTCACTTTCTTGGAAGAATTCATAATCAAGAAATGATTATCAAAGCATTAGAAAACGCAAATAAAGTAGGTTTTAAAAATATCAATTTAGATCTTATTTATGATACAAAATTAGACAATAAAAAAATGCTTGAATTTGAACTCTTATACTTAAAACAAATCAAGGCTTTAATCACACACCTTAGTGCTTATAATTTAACCATAGAATCAAACACAGCCTTTGCCAAAAAAGAACACTTTAAAAAAAATGCTCCTAATTTAATGAAATTTTTCATCAAACAACTCCTAGAGCTTGACTTTTTTCAATATGAAATCAGTAATTTTTCAAAAACCAAAGCCCAAATTTGCAAACATAATCTTGCTTATTGGCAAGGAAAAAACTACCTAGCTTGTGGATTAAGTGCGGTAGGATTTTATGAAAACAAGCGTTTTTATACAGCAAAAAATTTAAAAAATTACATAGAAAATCCCACTTTTAGATCTATAGAGCAGCTAAGTTTTAAAGACTTGAATTTAGAACACCTATTTTTAGGACTTAGAAGTATAGTAGGGATTGATGAAACAAAACTCAATCAATGGCAAAAAGACAAAATAAATATATTATTAAAAGAAAAAAAACTTTTTTACAAAAATAAAAGATATTTTAATCCTAATTTTCTCATTAGCGATGAGCTTGCTTTATATCTCTCATCTTAAATTTAAGTTTTTTAAGTAAAATATTTATTTAAAATATCAAATCAAAGAGTAACGATTAATGAGTTTTGGTGAAATTATAGTTATTTTAGTTGTAGCGATTTTAGTCTTAGGGCCTGATAAACTTCCAGAAGCTATAGTACAAATAGCAAAAATTCTAAAAGCTGTAAAACGCAACATAGATGATGCAAAATCAAGCATAGAAAAAGAAATACGCATCAATGACTTAAAAGAAGAAGCTAAGAAATACAAAGATGAATTTTCAAGCACTAATGAAAACATACGCAAAAAACTCAGTTTTGAAGAATTTGATGACCTTAAAAGAGATATTTTAGATAAAACAAAGGTAGATTTAACCTTTGATAGCAGAGATGATAACACAAAAAATAACCTTAGCGGACAAAATTTAAATACAGAAGAAAAACCAAATCTTAGCAAATTAGAAACACAAGATAAAACGGAAAAATAAATGTTTGAAGAATTAAGACCTCATTTAATAGAACTTAGAAAACGCCTTTTTATAAGCGTTGCTTGCATTGTAGTTATGTTTATTGTATGTTTTGCTCTACGAAGCTATATCTTAGATATTCTAAAAGCTCCACTTATAGCTGTTTTGCCCGAAGTAGCCAAACATGTGAATGTAATTGAAGTACAAGAAGCCTTATTTACTGCAATGAAAGTTAGTTTTTTTGCGGCCTTTATCTTTTCTTTACCTGTAATTTTTTGGCAATTTTGGAAATTTGTAGCTCCGGGACTTTACGATAATGAAAAACGCCTTGTGGTGCCTTTTGTTAGCTTTGCAAGCATTATGTTCGCCTTAGGGGCTTGTTTTTGCTATTTTGTTGTAGTGCCTTTGGCTTTTAAATTTTTGATTAATTTTGGTTTAAATGAAGATTTTAATCCTGTGATTACCATAGGAACTTATGTAGATTTCTTTACAAAAGTTGTTGTGGCTTTTGGTTTAGCTTTTGAAATGCCTGTAATTGCCTTTTTCTTTGCTAAAATCGGGCTTATAGATGATAGTTTTTTAAAACGCCATTTTCGCATAGCTGTTTTAGTTATTTTTGTTTTTTCAGCCTTTATGACTCCACCTGATGTTTTATCTCAATTTTTAATGGCAGGACCACTTTGTGGACTTTATGGACTTTCTATTTTAATTGTTCAAAAGGTAAATCCTGCCCCAAAAGATAAAGAAAGCGATGAATAAAGACTTACTTCTTTCAAGCTATGATTACACTCTAGCTAACGAACTCATAGCCAACTATCCTACAAATCCAAAAGAAGATGCTAGGCTTTTGGTTTTTGATCGCAAAAACAAAGAAATTTTTCACACTACTTTTAAAAATTTACAAGACTTTTTACCCAACTGCGCGATTTTTTTCAATGATACTAAAGTTATTAAAGCAAGAATTTATGGCAATAAAGCAAGCGGAGGAAAAATAGAGCTTTTCTTACATCAACCTTTTTTAAATTCTCACAATCCGCTTTTTCTAGCTCAAATTAAAGGGCGTGTTAAAAAAGATGAAATCTTATATTTTAAAGAGGATTTAAAAGCGCGCGTTGTAGAACTTTTAGATGATGGTCTTCGAAAAGTTCAATTTTTTCAAAATGATAAAACCTTAGACACCTCAAATCTTTATAACCTGCTTGACAAGATAGGACATATACCCTTGCCTCCTTATATTAAAAGGGAGGATGAAAAAAGTGATTTGAAAGATTATCAAAGTATCTTTGCAAAAAATTTAGGCGCGGTAGCTGCTCCAACTGCAAGTTTACATTTTAGTGAGACTATGCTTGAAAATTTAAGAAAAAAACACGAAATTTACCATTTAACCTTACATGTAGGAGCTGGAACCTTTAAAAGCGTAGAATGTGAAAATATACAAGAGCATAAAATGCATAGCGAATTTTTTAATATTCCGCAGCAAGCATGTGAAATTATAGATTCAAAACAAGCTATTTTAGGCGTAGGAACAACGGTAACAAGAACTATAGAATATTACGCAAGAACTAAAACAAAAAATGGTTTTTGTGATCTTTTTTTACACCCGCAAAATCCACCTATAAGACAAAATCATCTTTTGACCAATTTTCATTTACCAAAATCTACTCTTATCATGCTAGTTTCAGCTTTTATCGGTAGAGAACAGTGTTTAAAACTTTATGAACTTGCCATAAAAGAAAAATATCGCTTTTACTCTTATGGCGATGCGATGCTAATCTTGTGATTTTTCTTTAAAATTTATTGCTATTTTAGCTTGAAGTTTTAGCCAATCTTTTTGAAGCATGATAGGAAAACCACCATAAACGCGCCCGCCTTCTAAATTTTTACTCACACCGCCTCTTGCAGCTATAGTACTAAAATCGCCTATTTTTAAATGTCCACTCGTTGCACTTTGACCACCCATAATAACATTGCGTCCTAACTCACTTGAACCTGAAATTCCAGTTTGTGCTACAATGATACAATTTTGACCTATATTGCAATTATGTCCGATTTGAACTAGATTGTCTACCTTAGTGCCTGCTTTGATAATAGTACTATCAAAAACTGCTCTATCTATAGTTGTACAAGCCCCCACTTCTACAAAATCTTCTAAAATCACATTGCCATTATGATAAATTTTATAATGTTCGCCGCTTTTATTGTGCGCATAACCAAAACCATCGCTTCCTATTACACAATTGGCAAGCAAATGACATTTTTTACCTATTTTAGTGTCATTATAAATCACTACATTAGGATGGATAATACTCTCATCACCAATGCTGACATTATCGCCTATATAAGCTCCTGCCATAATGATTACATTATCACCTATATTTACATTATCACCTATATAGACATTAGGCATAATTCTTGCGCTTTTTGCGATATTTTGCACTTTTTCTTTAGCTGTGCTTATCAAAGGCTTAGCAAAAAGCTTGCTTAAAAAAGCAAAATTCAAATGTGGATTTTGAGTAATCAAAGCTTTAGTGTCCTTAGGTACTAAATTTTCATATTCTTTAGATACTAAAATAGCAGCAGCTCCTGTGTGAGGTATATCTTTGGTATTTTTCTCACCATCACAATAAGTAAGCTCTGTAAAATTTGCTTTCAATAAAGAATTTAAAGCACTGATTTCTATATCCTCACCTTTATACTCTAAGCTTAAAAATTCTGCTATTTCACTTAATTTCATTTAATCTCCATCAAAACAGATCCACTGCGAACTATATCACTAGGATTGTATTTTTTAATTGTTTTTAAAAAATTATCAATGCGATTTGCATCATCAGCAACCATTAAAAACAAAAAATTCTCATTACTATTTGCAATAGTACCATTATAAGCTTTCAAAACGGCATCAAGTCCACCTAAATTTTCATTTAAAGGAATTTTCACCAAAGCCATTTCTTTGTCAATAAATTCTTCACTTTCTATCACTTTATAAGTAGGAATAAGCTTATGAAGTTGTTTGACTATCTGCTCAAAAGTTCTTTCATTTCCTGAAGTGACTATATTAATACGCGAAAATTCTTTATTTTCCAAAGGTGCTACTGTGAGCGAGTCAATATTATAACCTCTTCCTGAAAAAAGTCCTACTATACGAGATAAAACCCCATGCTCATTTAAAACAATTACCGATAAAACCCTTCTCATTGTCTATCCTTTGCCTTTGGTAAAATCATATTATAAATCGCACTTCCTGCAGGCACCATAGGTAAAACATCTTCAAAGCGATCAATTTTTACATTTAAAAGAGAGGTTTTATCACTTTTTAAAGCTTGGTTAAAAGCTTGAATGAATTCTTCTTTGCTTGAAATTTCATAACCTTCGCAACCAAAGCCTTGAGCAATTTTGATAAAATCAGGCTGAGTGCTTAAATCTGTTTGTGAAAAATGCTCTTTATAAAACATACTTTGCCATTGTCTTACCATACCTAAAAAGGCATTATTTAAAATAATATTTATAGTTTTTATACCATACTCACGAGCAGTCATAAGCTCTTGGATATTCATTAAAACCGATCCATCACCTACGAAATTAATCACCACTTCTTCATCCACAGCAAGCTTTGCACCCAAAGCAGCAGGCAAAGAATATCCCATAGTTCCTTGCCCTCCACTTGTTGCAAGCTGTCTTGGATAATTAAAAGGATAAAACTGTGCTACCCACATTTGATGCTGACCCACATCGGTAATAATCCTTGCATCAGGAGCCATCTTCGCACATTCTTCAATCACCCATTGCGGTTTTAAAACTTCATTGCTATCTTCATAAGAAAGTGGATAAAGTTCATTATAACGCTTTAAAGTTTCGTGCCATTCTTTAAAAGTTGTGTTGAAATTTTCCTTTTTAAGCTCTTCTAAAAGCTCTTTAAGAACTTCTTTAATATCTCCTACTATAGGATAATGCGCATTGATAATCTTTGAAATAGAACTAGGATCAATATCAACATGAACTATAGTCGCATGTTTGGCAAATTCACTTGTTTTTCCTGTAATCCTATCATCAAATCTCGCTCCTACACTCACAAGCAAATCACACTCACTTAAAGCCATATTAGCAGCATAGCTTCCATGCATGCCTGCCATTTTGAGATTAAAAACATCATCACTTCTTAAAGTTCCAAGCGCCATCAAGGTTTCAACTGCTGGAATTTTTGTAAATTTTACAAGCTCTCTGATTTGCTCACTTGCATTAGAACTGATACAACCTCCACCCAAGTAAAATAAAGGTCTTTTTGCTTCTTTTAAAAGCTCTGCAAATTTTTTAATTTGCTTTGAGTTACCCTTATAAACAGGCTTATAAGTTTTCATAGAAATTTCTTTAGGATATTCCCAAAGTCCCAAAGTTGCACTTACATCTTTTGGCACATCTATATGCACAGGCCCAGGTCTACCACTTCTTGCTATATAAAAAGCCTCTTTTAAAATGCGTGGAAACTCTTCTATGCAAGTAACTAAATAATTATGCTTTACACAAGGTCTTGAAATACCTACTGCATCAATTTCTTGAAAAGCATCTGTACCAATAAGAGAATTTGCCACCTGCCCTGAAATCAATATTAAAGGGATAGAATCACTATAAGCCGTAGCTAGGCCTGTAATAGTATTTGTAAAACCTGGTCCGCTTGTAACTATAGCTACGCCCACTTCTCCGCTCATTCTTGCGTAAGCATCAGCAGCATGCAAAGCCGCTTGTTCATGACGCACTAAAATATGTTTAAAATACTTTTGATTGTAAATTTCATCATAAATATTAAGCGCAGCGCCTCCAGGATAGCCAAAAACAATTTTAACATTTTCTTCTTTTAAAGCCTCGCAAATCATTGCTGAACCGCTTAACTCTTTCATAATAACACTCCAAAAAATTATTGTAAAAGCTCTTTAAGTGCTAAATTAAGTCTTTTACCATCAACACTCGCACCTAATTTTATTTTAGCTTCTTTCATTACCAAACCTTGTTCTTTTAGTGAACTTACACCCAATTCTTCTATAAGTTGTTTTAAGGCTAAAGTTAACTCCTCATCACTTAGTTGTTTAGGCAGATAAATTTCAAAAAGACTTATTTCATTTTGTTCTTTTTGTGCTAAATCTTCACGATTTGCCTTAAGATAAAGTTCGATTGCGTCTTTGCGTTTTTTGATTTCACTTGCAATGATTTTATAAATTCTTTCATTATCTAATTCTATTCTTTCATCCACTTCTATTTGCTTAAAAGCTGCATTTAGAGTTCTTAAACTATCTCTTTTAAAATCATCTTTTTGTTTCATTGCCTCTTTGATATCGTTTAAAATTTGTTCTTTTAAAGTCATTTTTTTCCTTTTTAGTTAAAATTACAAGCTTTAAGATTTAAACCAAAACCTTCTAAGCCTATATAGTCTTTATCACAACTTTGAGATAAAAGTTTAATTTCTTCTATACCAAAATATCTTAAAATCTGTGCTCCTATACCATAGTTTTTGTATTGAGTGGTACTGGATTTTTCTCCTTGCATGAAAACTATAACGCCACCATTTTCACTAAGAAATTTGATTTGCTCTAAAAGTTTTGAAAATTTATCTGAAGTTAAAAGCTCAAAATCACTACCACTGATATGAAATTTAACATTTTCACATTTTTTTATATCTTTAAAGCAAAAAGCTATATGTTGGGTTTGATTATGATCGCTAAAGATAAATTTTTCTGCTTTAAAGCCTGCTAAAACACTTTGACTTTTTTCTTCAAGCTTAATAAGGCTTTCATGTTTTAGGCGATATTCTATAAGATCACTTACGGCTATCATGTTTAAATCATGCTTTTGGCAAAAAAATTCTAGATCTTCTCTTCTTGCCATATCTCCATCATCTTTTACGATTTCACAAATCACACAAGCACCTTTTAATCCTGCTAATTTACAAAGATCAACCGTACCTTCTGTATGACCTGTGCGTTCTAAAACTCCGCCTTTTTTTGCGATTAAAGGATTGATATGTCCTGGTCTTACAAAATCACTCGCTTTAGCATTATCATCAGCAAAAATTTGTATAGTCATATTTCTTTCATAAGCACTAACTCCCGTTGTAGCATCTTTTGCATCTACGGTTATGGTAAAAGCGGTTTCGTGGTTTGAAGTATTTTTAGGCACCATTAAAGGAAGTTCAAATTTTTTTGCCAAAGTTTCATCTAAAGCTACGCAAACCACACCACGAGCTTCTTTTATCATGAAATTTACTTTTTCTTGAGTGCTAAATTGCGCAGGAAAGATTAAATCGCCTTCATTTTCTCTATCTTCTGCATCTACCATTACAAGCATTTTCCCTGCTTGTAAATCCCTAATCGCTTGTTCTACGTTAACAAATTTCATCTTTATTTCCTTAAAATTTTTAAAATTATAACTTAAATTGCTTGACAAATAAATTAAAATTCACTATAATTACACTTTTAAAAAATATTTATTGGGGTATCGCCAAGCGGTAAGGCAACAGGTTTTGGTCCTGTCATTCAGGGGTTCGAATCCCTTTACCCCATCCACTTCTTATTTTATATTTCAAATATCTTATATGCCGCGAAGTAGAGCAGTGGTTAGCTCGTCGGGCTCATAACCCGAAGGTCGGGAGTTCAAATCTCCCCTTCGCAACCAAATGTATTAATCTTCAATCCTCTTCACTTCTTTTTAATCGTATTAAAATAATTTAAAATGATTTATTGTTAATCTTAGCTGAGTTTTTAAAATACTTTAAAAGAATGATTGCAATCTAAAAAGAGTTTAACAACCTTAAAAACATCCATCCTAATAATTTTAAAATTATCAGGATGAAATTTTTAACAAGTAGGAGAGT
>NZ_MJWZ01000045.1:0-55863 GCF_001762535.1 Campylobacter sp. BCW_6889
TGATACTACGCCTTACTGGCAGGGGGAAAGTAGCTCATTGCGGACTTGTTAAATGTCTTCATTGCTTACTTTATATATAAATCCTATGTTTATTTTTATTGTTGTTTTAGATGGTGCTTAGAATCGTGTTTAAAAAAGAGTTTGTTGCTGGTTAAGGTTTTTAAGAGAATAGGGTGTTTTTAGGGGTTTGGAAAGTTAAGTATATTTGTATGGATTGTAAAATAAATTAAATTTTATTCACACATTCTTTAAAGACTTTTCCACGCTCTGCGTAAGAGTTGAACTGATCTAAACTTGCACAAGCGGGACTTAAAAGAGCCACTTCATTGTCTTTTAAGTGATTTGAAATTTCATTTACAGCTTTAGATAAAACTTCACATTTATAGGCTTTCAAATTCGCTTTTTTTGCATAATCAAGCATTTTTTCGGTACTAATACCTATAGCATAGAGTTCTATATCAAATCCTTTCATAAAATCAAATAAATTGCTAAGATCTACACCCTTATCATCTCCCCCTATGATGAGATGAATTTTTTTATCTTTATAGCGACTAAGTGCAGCCATTACCGCACTTTCATTTGTAGCTTTAGTGTCATTTACCCAAAGCCTATTTTGACTGTCTTTAAGCTCTTCGAGTTTATTTTTTTCCATTACAAAGCTATTTAAAAGCTCATAGCTTAAAGTATCAAGTAGAATTTTTTCTATAGCTAAAGCCATGATAGCATCGAGTAAAAAAGGACTTTTAAAGGAAATTTTTTCCGTATCAATGCCAAATTTAACAGCTAGATCTTTTTCATCTTCATAGCTTATTTTATGAGCTTTTGTTGGAGTATTTGCATAAATTTTAGGCAGTATTGCTACATCACATTCATTCATTCTTTTTAAAACGCTTAGCTTATCTTGAACATAATTATCAAAACTTCCATGCCAAGAAAGATGATCAGGACTTATAGGTAAAAGTGCATAAATTTCAGGTTTAGCTTTATGAGTGTAGTGTAGGGTGAAAGATGAAGTTTCAAGTATCCAAAGTTTTGCATAAGGATCAAGCTCTGCTAAAGGAGTTCCAACATTTCCACCCATAACAGCACCAATGTGTGATAATAAATGTGTAGCCATTTGAGTGGTAGTAGTTTTGCCATTGGTTCCGCTTATCCAAACGGATTTTGGCATGATATCATAAAAAAAGTCATATTCGCTTTGTAAATTTTTTGCTTTTTGAATGAGTTTGTGCTTTGGTGGAAAACCTGGACTAGGAATTTCAATATCGCTTAAATTATCATCAAAATCATTAGGATTTAAAAGTAAATTTCCTAGTGTATCTTTTTTTGTTTCTGTAAAATGATCATCATAGATATCAAAAGGCCCAAATTTATCTACCAAATTTTCAGCAATAGCACGTGTGGTTTTTCCGTATCCAAAAAGTGAAATTTTCATTATCTTAGCTTTATTGATGCAAGTGCAAGTAAATTTGAAAGTAGGGCTATCATCCAAAAACGCACTATAATTTTATTTTCTACCCAGCCAACTTTTTCAAAATGATGATGAATAGGTGCCATTTTAAAGACTCTTTTATTAAAAATTTTAAAACTTCCAACTTGTAAAATTACAGAAACAGTTTCAAGAACAAAAACAAAACCTATGAGTAAAAGTAAAATTTCATTTTTGCTAATGATAGCTAAAAATCCTATGAATCCACCTAAAGCTAAACTTCCGCTATCCCCCATAAAAACCTGCGCAGGATAACAGTTGTACCATAAAAATCCCATTAAAGCACCGATTAATGCAGCGCAAATAATCACCACTTCACCAAGTCCTTGAATTTTTGGCAAAAGTAAATATTCACTATAATTTAAATTTCCGCTCAAATATAAGAATATCCCTAAAGTAGATAAAGAAAAAATACTTGGAACTGTAGCTAAGCCATCAAGTCCATCGGTTAAATTTACAGCATTAGAGCTAGAAATTAAAACCAAAATCCAAAAAGCAATGGCAAAAATTTCCATATCAAAAAGAGGGTGTTTATAAAAAGGTATAAAAAGTTCCGTGCTAAGCTCTGAACTAAAATATAAAGGTAAGATGCAAATAAGTCCAGCGATGATTTGTGCTAAAAGCTTCATTCTTGGACTAAGTCCTGAATGATTATCTTTTTTTAGAACTTTGCCTAAATCATCTATGAGACCTATCAAACAAAAAAGTATCAAACAAAGTAAAGCACTTATAGCAAAAATATTATCAAATTTGATACAAAATAAACTTGCAATTACTGCAGAACTGATGAAAATAAGCCCACCCATGGTTGGAGTATGGCATTTGGTTTTATGAGTTTTTGGGGCGTATTCGTAAATAGGTTGACTAGCATTTTTAGCTTTTGCCCAAGTAATAAATTTAGGCATTAAAAATAAAGACAAACATAAAGCGATAAAAAATGCAAATCCTGCACGCACACTAATATAAGTAAAAAAAGCATAATGACTTAAATCTGAAAGATAATACAAAACCTAGCCTTCTTTTTGGTTTTTAAAAGTTTAATTTTAGTAAAATCTAACCAAAAAAATTCTTATAAAAGAGAGAAAAATGAAGCAAAAATGCGTTTTAATTATTACAGATGGAATAGGGTATAATAAGAATAGTAAGTTTAATGCTTTTGAAGCAGCTAAAAAACCAAGTTATGAAAAGCTTTTTAAGGAAGTCCCAAATTCTTTACTAAAAACGAGTGGTTTAGCTGTAGGTTTGCCAGAAGGGCAGATGGGAAATAGTGAAGTAGGGCATATGTGTATAGGAAGTGGGCGTGTTATTTATCAAAATTTAGTGCGTATTAATAAAACCATTGAAAACAAAGAACTTGAAAAAAATGAGAATTTACAAAAACTTTTAGCAAAATGTAAAAGAGTGCATATTATAGGGCTTTATAGCGATGGCGGGGTGCATTCTATGGATACGCATTTTAAAGCCATGCTTGAAATTTGTGCGAAAAATGGCAATGAAGTTTTTGCTCACGCAATCACTGATGGGCGTGATGTAAGTCCAAAAAGTGGCTTAAATTTCATAAAAGATTTAAAAGAATTTTGTGAAAATTTAGGCGTGCATTTTGCTACGCTTTGTGGGCGTTTTTATGCTATGGATAGAGATAAGCGTTGGGATAGGGTGAAAGAATATTATGAGTGCTTGTTAGGTAAGGCTTATAAAGTGCCAAATTTATTAGAATACCTACAAAAATCTTACGATGAAAATATTACTGATGAGTTTATTAAAGCAGCTCAAAATGAGAATTACAAGGG
The DNA here is from genome assembly GCF_001762535.1 of Campylobacter sp. BCW_6889. NCBI lineage: Bacteria > Pseudomonadati > Campylobacterota > Epsilonproteobacteria > Campylobacterales > Campylobacteraceae > Campylobacter > Campylobacter sp. BCW_6889. The sequence continues at coordinate 3,280 of NZ_MJWZ01000045.1, forward strand.
CATGAGAGAAGAAGATGGTATTATCTTTATCAACTTTAGAAATGATAGAATGAAACAACTTGTTGAAGTGTTAAATTCCAAGGATTTTAAAGAGTTTGAACGCGAAAAAATCTTTGAAAATTTACTTACTATGAGTGTTTATGATGATAAATTTAAACTCCCTGTGCTTTTTGAAAAAGAAAAAATTGAAAATACTTTAGCTCAAGTGATTTCTAAAGCAGGGCTTAGTCAGCTTCATACCGCAGAAACCGAAAAATATGCTCATGTAACTTTCTTTTTTAATGGCGGGAAAGAAGAGCTTTTGGAAAATGAAACAAGGGTTTTAATCCCAAGTCCTAAGGTAAAAACTTATGATGAAAAACCCCAAATGAGTGCTTTTGAAGTGTGTGATGTAGTGAAAAAAGGCATAGAAAAGGGTGAGGATTTTATAGTGGTAAATTTTGCAAATGGAGATATGGTTGGACATACAGGTAATTTTAATGCTGCTATAAAGGCTGTTGAAGCGGTGGATATTTGTTTGGGCGAGATTGTAGAATGTGCAAAAAAGCATGATTATGCTTTTATCATTACAAGTGATCATGGAAATTGCGAGGCTATGCAAGATGAAAAAGGAAATTTGCTCACCAATCATACCACTTTTGATGTTTTTGTTTTTGTGCAAGCAAAGGGAGTTTCAAAGATTAAAGATAATATGGGGCTTAGTAATATCGCTGCAAGCGTGCTTAAAATTTTAGACTTAGAAATTCCAAAAGAAATGAATGAGGCTTTATTTTAGTTTGTTTGCCTTTTTTTATAAGAAATTTGTTAAGATTGCAATTTTTAAAATTAAACTTATTAAGGATAGATAATGAAATTTAGTGGAAAAAATGTTTTAATTACTGGAGCAAGTAAGGGAATAGGTGCTTCTATCGCAAAAACTTTGGCGGGTTTTGGACTTAAAGTTTGGATTAATTATCGTTCAAAACCTGAACTTGCAGATGCTTTAAAAGATGAAATTATTGCAAGTGGTGGCGTTGCTGCTGTGATTAAATTTGATGCAAGCAAAGAAGATGAGTTTGAAAATGGTGTAAAAACCATAGTGGAGAGCGATGGAGAGTTAAGTTATCTTGTAAATAACGCAGGCGTTACAAATGATAAACTTGCTTTAAGAATGAAATTAGAGGACTTTAGTGGCGTTGTGGATACGAATTTAAGCTCAGCTTTTTTAGGTTGTAGAGAAGCTTTAAAAACCATGAGTAAAAAACGCTTTGGTGCTGTTGTGAATATCGCTTCTATTGTCGGAGAAATGGGTAATGCTGGACAAGTAAATTATTCTGCTAGTAAAGGTGGAATGATAGCTATGACTAAATCTTTTGCTAAAGAAGGAGCAAGTAGAAATTTGCGTTTTAACTGCGTAACTCCAGGTTTTATAAAAAGCGATATGACTGAAGTTTTAAGCGATGAAATCAAACAAGCTTATCAAGATAATATCCCTTTAAAACGCTTTGCAGAACCTGAAGAAGTGGCTAATTGTGTAGCGTTTTTACTTAGTGATTATGCCTCTTATGTGACAGGTGATGTGCTTAAGATTAATGGTGGTTTATATATGTAAGGAAAAATGATGGATTTAAAAGAAATAGCACAATTTTTAGATGATAATGCACCGGCATTTTTAGCCACTTTAGGAACTTGTGGAAATCCTAGAGTGCGTCCTATACAAAGTCCATTGCTTATGGGAGATAAAATTTATTTTTGCACAGCAAATACAAAAGGACTTTTTAAACATATAAAAAATTATAATGGTATTGAATTTTGTTCTTGTGCAAAAGATGGGACTTTCTTAAGACTTAGAGCTAATGCGGTTTTTGAACCAAATTTAGAAGTTAAAAAAATGATGTTTAAAAAATATCCTTATCTTGTAAATCTTTATGAAACTCCGCAAAATCCAAAATTTGAAGTTTTTTATCTTGATAATCTAAGTGCTAGAATGCAATTTATGAATGGAGAATTTAAGCTTTTTAAGGCTTAATGATTTGATAATTTTATTAACTATATATTAATTAAGATAAATATTATCTTAATTAATATTAACTTTTTGTTATTTTTTTAAGGTATAATCATTCCGTTTAATTTGCAAGGAATAGATTATGATATATTGCAAAAATTTTTTAATATTTATTTTATTATATTCATCTATCTTCTTTGATTACTTATCTTATGCTTTTTTATATTTACTAAATTATAAATTTGTTTTTAATCCATTTTATATTGAAAGGAGAGTTTGTTTTTGGATTTTTGGCATGCGGTTATGTAAGATTGACTTACATTAAAAAATTATTATTAATTTTTTTAAATAAGGAGAATGATATGGGTGAATTTTCTAGAAGAGATTTTATAAAAACAGCCTGTATTAGTGTAGGAGCTTTAGCTGCAAGTTCAAGTGGAGTTTATGCTTTAGATGATTCATCTAAGATGGATAAAGATACAAATTTACCTTCTTGCGATGTTTTGGTAATTGGATCAGGTGGAGCAGGTTTGCGTGCTGCAGCCGCAGTGAGAAAAGAAAATCCAAAATTAAGCGTTGTAGTAGCTACAAAGATGATGCCATCGCGTAACGCAACTTGTATGGCAGAGGGTGGAATTAATGGAGTTACTGATTTTTCTAATGGAGATTCTTATAAATTACATGCTTATGATACTATCAAAGGTGGAGCTTACTTGGTAGATCAAGATGCAGCTTTAAAATTTTGTGAATTAGCTGGAAAGGCTATTTTTAATATGGATTTTATAGGAACCTTGTTTTCAAGAAATGAGCAAGGTGGAGTAGCTCAGCGTTTAATGGGAGGAGCTTCTAAAAAACGCTGTAACTATTCTGCAGATAAAACAGGTCATATTTTAATGCATTCTTGTTTAGATGATGCTATTAGTAGCGGTGTGAAATTTTTAATGGATCATGAGCTTTTGGATATAGGTGTTGTGGATGGAAAATGTGAAGGTGTCGTTTTAAGAGATATACAAAGCGGTGGAATTTATCCTGTGTTATGTAAAGCTTTGGTAATTGCTACAGGGGGATACACAAGGATATTTTATAATAGAACTTCAACTCCTTTTATTGCCACAGGAGATGGTGTGGCAGCTGCTCTTAGAGCAGGACTTGGTTTTGAAGATCCTGAGATGATACAATTTCACCCAACAGGAGTTGCAAATGGTGGAACTCTTATTACAGAAGCGGCGCGCGGTGAAGGGGGATATCTTTTAAATAATCGTGGTGAGCGTTTTATGAAAAATTACCATGAAAAAATGGAGCTTGCACCGCGAGATGTGGTTGCGCGTGCTATAGAAACAGAAATTCGTGAAGGTAGAGGTTATGGTGAGGGACTTGGAGCTTATGTTTTGTGCGATGTACGCCACTTAGGAAAAGAAAAAATTTTAAAAGATTTACCAAAAATTCGTCACACTGCAATGCTTTTTGAAAATATTGATTTAGTAGATACTCCTGTACCTATCCGTCCAACGGCGCATTATTCTATGGGTGGAATTGAAGTGGCTAAATTTGAAGATATGAGTACTAAAATTGCTGGAATTTATGTAGGTGGAGAAGCTTCTTGTATTTCTATACATGGAGCTAATAGACTAGGGGGAAATTCTTTAGCCGATGCAGTTGTAACGGGGCATTTAGCAGGTATTGGTGCGACAAATTATGCCAAAGATGCAAGTTTTGGAAAAGGGGTAAAAACTCATGAACTTGCTCAAAAATGGCAGGCTAGATTTAAAGAAATTACAAATAATGGCGGAAATGGTCAAGAAATGTATGAATTGCGAGAAGAGCTAGGAAGTCAAAATTGGGATAATATGGGGATTTTTAGAACTCAAGAAAAACTCGATCTTCTAGCAAAAAATTTAGAAGATATACAAGCAAGATATGAAAAAATTCGTATTCCAAATCCTAATGAAGTGATGAATACTGCTTTTACAGATTATGTAGAGCTTGGCAATTTGATTTTACTTTCTCGCTGTGCTTGTTTAGCAGCTAGAAATAGACTTGAAAGTCGTGGGGCTCATACTAGAGAAGATTATCCAAAGCGAGATGATAAAAATTTCTTAAAACATAGCATTGTAAATTTAGAAAATGATGAATTAAAGCTTAGTTATAAAGATGTCGTGGTAACTGAGTTTTCACTTGATGGAAGGAGAGTACAATGAAAATCATCATAGATCGTTTTAATGGCAAGGAAAAATATGAACAAAGTTATGATATTGATGATAAGGATATACAGGGAAAAACTCTACTCTCTCTTTTGCTTTTTATTAAAAAAACAAAAGATATTACTCTAAATTTTACCGCATCTTGTCAATCTGCGATTTGTGGGGCTTGTGCAGTTCGTGTGAATGGGCATTCTTATCTTGCTTGTGATACTAAAATGCAAGATTTGTTAAAAGAATATGATAATCCTTCAAGTATACGCATTTCTCCGCTTGGAAATTTTAGAGTAATTTCTGATTTAATTGTGGATTGGGAGCCTTCTATAGAAAATTTAAGAAAAATTCGTCCTGCCATGGTGGCAAAAAATGAATTTTCAGCGGAAAAGGGCTGTAAACAAAGTCAAGAAGAATTTGATCGTATTAGCAAGCAATGGGATTGTATTTTATGTGGTAGCTGTGCTTCAGAGTGTAATAAATTAGAAGCAGATAGTAGCGATTATATGCAACCTTTTGTTTTTACTCATGCTTGGCGTGCAGCGGCAGACTCTCGAGGTAAGGATCCTATGTTGCATGTAAAACCTAGTGTAATGAATGGACTTTGGCTTTGTGTTCATTGTCAAGAGTGCGCTGATCGTTGTCCAAAGGGTATAAGTTCAGTAAGTGATATAGCAAATTTAAGAGTGATGGCGATTAAAAAAGGTTTAAATGAAGGCTTAGGGCCTGATCATGCTGAAGCTTTTTATAAAGATTTAGTTGAAGGTTCAGGACGTTTGAATGAAATTTATCTTGCTTTGCGTTCTGAGGGTGTTATAGGTTCTATGGGCAAAACAGATATAGCTTTTAAACTTATGCGCGCAGGAAAAATGAATCCTATGCATGTTTTTGGCGAGGATGAAATAGAAGGGCATAAAGATTTGGTTAAAATGATAAAGGCGGCACAAGAAGCTGCTGTTAAGGAGTAAAATATGCAAAAAGAATACGCTTTTTTTCCAGGTTGTGTTTTATCTCAAGCTGCAAAAGAATCTAAAATTTCACTTGAAGCTATTGCACCTATTTTGGGTTGGAAGTTGAATGAAATTAAGGGATGGAGTTGTTGTGGGGCTTCTCAAGCGCAGTGTGTTGATCCTATTGCGACTTTGGTAGCTAATGCAAGAAATATTGCTTTAGCAGAAGAGATGAAAATGCCAATGCTTACAACTTGTAGTACTTGTATGCTAACTTTAACTAAAGCAAAAAATACTCTTGATAAGGGTGCAAAAGAACGCATAAATACTTTTTTAGCACAAGGTGGAATGAAATATCAAGGTTCAACGCCTATTACAAGTCTTTTGTGGGAGCTTTATGAGGATTTGGATAATTTAAAAAGCAAGGTGAAAAAGCCGCTTTCAAATTTAAAAGTAGCTTTATTTTATGGTTGTCATAGTTTAAGACCTGAAGATGCTTTCGGTAAAAAAGAAAGTTCAACCAATCCAAAAAGTTTTGAAAGTGTAGTAGAAGTTTTAGGGGCTAAAATAGTTCCTTTTGAAAAACGCCTTGATTGTTGTGGTTTTCATGCTTCTTATCCTGCAGAAAAATCTGTGAAAAAAATGTCTAGTCAAATTGTCAATAATGCAAGTTCAAATCAAACCGATTGTGTTGTAACACCTTGTCCACTTTGTCAAATGCAGCTTGATATCTATCAAGAAAGATTTCAAGATTATACTAATTCTAAAGCAAGATTGCCTATTATTCATTTATCACAATTAGTAGGGCTTGCATTAGGACTTTCTAAAGAAATGGTTGGTTTAGATTATAATATTATTGATGCAAGTAAAATTGCATAAAAACATGGGTAAAAAGCCCATGTTTAAAGATTTAATTCCATTCTTAAAGAATGCTCCCAAAAAGCCACTTCCAAGCGTGTTACAGTATGAAAAATTTCGCTGAGTTTTTGGAATTTTTGCGCACTAACACTTGAAGTATAAGAATTAACAAAATCTTCAAATTCTTTAGCTTCATTTTGAAAATTTTCACTTCCATAGGTCAAAATCCATTCCTTGTAAGGATGATCTTTTAAATTTTCATTTTTTAAACGATTTATAATTTCAGCACCTATTTTTGCATAGCCTATAGCGCAAGCACTAAGAGCAACTAACATATCTAAAAAATCTCCATTTTCACCTACGCTTAACATATAACGCGAATAAGCTATATTGACTAAACTTTCATCTTTTATATCAAGTTCATCTGCATTAATGCCAAGAGATAAAATTGCACGATGAAGCTCCATTTCTCCTTCAACTATATAATTTTGAAATTTTATAGCAAAACGAAGTTCTTTTGCGGTATTTGAGTTAAGTGCTAATCTTGCATAACATTTTGCGTAATTAAGCAAATAAATATAATCTTGCTTGAGATAAAAAAGAAAATTTTCTTGCTTTAGGCTTTTATCTTCCAATTTTTTAACAAAATCATGATGTAGATAAGCATTCCAAATTTTTTGATTTTCTTTGATTAAATTAGAGAAAAGCATCATTTTTCCTTTATGTTTTAATATTTTATTTTCAAGTATAATGAAAAACTATAAATATTTTAAGCTTTTTATAGTAAAATACGCTTTATTTTAATTTTTTGAAGGAGAACAAATGGCAACATTTGATGATGTAAAAGCAGTAGTAGTAGAGCAATTAAGTATTGATGCAGATGCAGTTAAAATGGAATCAAAAATTATTGAAGATTTAGGTGCTGATTCTTTAGATGTTGTAGAGCTTATTATGGCTTTAGAAGAAAAATTTGAAGTAGAAATTCCAGATAGTGATGCTGAAAAATTAATTAAAATTGAAGATGTTGTAAATTATATTGCCAATCTAAAAAAATAATTTTTTTCTTGCAAGGAGCTTATTCTTGAAAAGAGTTGTAGTTACAGGTATTGGTATGATCAATGCCCTTGGTTTAGATAAAGAAAGTTCATTTAAAGCAATTTGCAATGGAGAAAGTGGAGTAAATAAAATTACTCTTTTTGATGCCACAGACTTTCCTGTTCAAATTGCAGCTGAAGTTAAAAATTTTGATCCATTAGAGGTTGTTGATGGCAAAGAAGTAAAAAAAATTGACCGTTTCATACAACTTGGAATTAAAGCAGCAAGAGAAGCAATGCAGGATGCTGGATTTAGTGAAGAATTAGACAAAGAAGAATTTGGCATTGTTTCGGCTGCTGGTATTGGAGGTTTGCCTAACATAGAAAAAAATTCCATTATTTGTTCCGAGCGAGGTCCGCGTAAAATTTCCCCTTTTTTCATACCTTCAGCACTTGTAAATATGTTAGGAGGTTTGATTTCTATAGAGCATGGACTTAAAGGGCCAAATATTTCTTGTGTTACAGCTTGTGCAGCAGGAACTCATGCTATAGGAGAAGCTTATAAAAGTATAGCTTTGGGAAATGCTAAAAAGATGTTAGTCATAGGTGCAGAAGCTGCGATTTGTCCTGTGGGTATAGGTGGTTTTGCTTCAATGAAAGCTTTATCAACTAGAAATGAAGATCCACAGCATGCTTCAAGACCATTTGACAAAGAAAGAGATGGTTTTGTCATGGGAGAAGGTGCTGGAGCTTTAGTTTTTGAGGAATATGAAGAGGCTAAAAAACGCGGTGCTACAATTTATGCTGAATTAATTGGATTTGGAGAAAGTGCAGATGCGCATCATATTACTTCACCAACTTTAGATGGGCCTTTAAGAGCTATGAAAAAAGCTTTAAATATGGCAGGGAATCCAAAGGTAGATTATATCAATGCACATGGAACTTCAACCCCTGTAAATGACAAAAATGAAACAGCAGCAATTAAAGAGCTTTTTGGCAATAATATCCCGCTTATAAGTTCCACCAAAGGACAAACAGGTCATTGCTTGGGTGCTGCAGGTGCAATTGAAGCAGTTGTTAGTGTTATGGCTTTAAGAGATGGGGTAGTTCCACCTACAATCAATCAGCTTGTAAAAGATGATGAATGTGATCTTGATTATGTTCCAAATATATCAAGAAAAGTAGATTTAAAAGTGGTGATGAGTAATTCTTTTGGTTTTGGTGGCACAAATGGCTGTGTTGTATTTAAAAAAGTAGATTAATATGGCTTCTTATTTAGATTTTGAAAAAAATATTCAGCAAATTGATGAGGACATTATCAATGCTCAGATTAAAGGAGATACTGAAGCTGTATCGATTTTAAAGAAAAATCTTGAAAAAGAAATTTCTAAAACTTATAAGAATTTAAGCGATTTTCAACGTTTACAATTAGCGCGTCATCCAGATCGCCCTTATGCTCTTGACTATATTGAACTTATTTTAAATGACGCTCACGAAATACATGGTGATCGTACCTTTAGAGATGATCCTGCTATTGTTTGTTTTATGGGTTATTTAGGAGAGAAAAAAATAATTGTAATTGGTGAGCAAAAAGGACGTGGAACAAAAGATAAAATCGCTAGAAATTTTGGGATGCCACATCCTGAAGGATATCGTAAAGCCTTAAGAGTAGCAAGACTTGCAGAGAAATTTCAAATTCCTATTTTATTTTTGATAGATACTCCAGGTGCTTATCCTGGAATAGGTGCTGAAGAAAGAGGGCAAAGTGAAGCTATCGCTAGAAATTTATATGAATTAAGTGATTTGAAAATACCGACCATTGCTATAGTTATCGGAGAAGGTGGTAGTGGCGGGGCGTTAGCTATAGGGGTTGCAGATAGACTTGCAATGATGAAAAATTCTGTTTTTTCAGTAATTTCTCCTGAAGGTTGTGCTGCAATACTTTGGAATGATCCTGCAAAAAGTGAAGCTGCAACCAAGGCTATGAAGGTAACGGCTGATGATTTAAAATCTCAAGGTTTAATTGATGATGTTATAGATGAGCCTACAAATGGTGCACATCGTAATAAAGAAGCTGCAGCAGTAGCTATTGCTGATTATGTAAAAAAATCTCTAAATGAACTTGAAAATATTGACGTACGAGAACTTTCTGCAAATCGTATGCAGAAAATTTTAAAGCTTGGAGCCTATCAAGAGGCTTAGGCTTTTACTTCGCTTTTTTAAATAATTTTATTATTTATAATTGTTATCAAAATTAAGTTAATTAAAAGTATTCTTTTTTTATACTTCAAAAATGATTTTAAATATCAAAATAATTATTTTTAAAGGAATTAATTTGACTCAAATTAAAAATATGAAATTTAAAAAAAGTTTACTGTGTTTTTTAATTTTATCTGGAGCTTTGTTAAAAGCAGAAGAAAAATATCAACTTAATGATGTTGTGGTTAGTGCTAGTGGTTTTGAACAAGATTTGGTTGATGCGCCTGCTAGTATTTCTATCATTACAAAAGAAGAGCTTGAAAAAAAGCCAATTAAGGATATAGGGGAGGCTATAGGAGATATTCCAGGTGTAGATGTGACTATGAATAAAACAGGCACTTATGATTTTAGCATACGAGGTTTTGGTAGTTCTTATACTCTAGTTTTAATTGATGGAAAACGTCAAAGTGTTGCAAATGGGTTTTATGATAATGGTTTTAGTGGCAGTGAGTCAGGATATCTACCACCTTTGTCTATGATAGAGCGTATTGAGGTTATACGTGGTCCAGCTTCTACACTTTATGGCAGTGATGCTGTAGGTGGTGTGATAAATATTATCACTAAGAAAAATCCTGATAAGACTGAGGCAAATATAGAATTTAACACTCTTTTACAACAGCACTCTAATCACTATGGCAATGCTGGGGGATTTAATGCTTATGTGGCAACTCCTTTGATTGAAGATACATTATCAATTTCTGCAAGGTTGAAGTATTATGATAAGGCAACTTCTGATTTAAAATGGCCTACACCGGTTTGGAATAGTAGTCAACAAAGACCTGATAATTATCAAATTGCTAGTCATAGTCCAGGTGCTTTTACTAGTTTAGGTTTTGGTTCTAGGCTTAATTGGACAGTAAATGATAAAAATAATATATATTTTGATATAGAACGATATATTAATGAAATTTCAGTGAATTCTACAAGTAGTAGGGCTATTAAAAGCGAAAGGCAACTGTTTAAAGATAATGTTGTTTTAAATCATGATGGTAATTATGATTTTGGTTCAACTAGCTCATATTTACAATATGGTAGCACTAAGGATAAGGAGTTACATAGTCAAATTTGGGTAGGAGAAGGTAAGGTTGTTTTACCTTGGAATTTAGGTCAATACGGTAATTTAGTAAATACCTTTGGTGCAAGGATTGATTATGAGATGTTAAAAAATGATCAAGCAAGCGCAGGTAGTCAAATAAGAGGTAAAAATCTTGATCAAACCACGGTTGCGCTTTATGGGGAAAATGAGTATTTTATAACCGATGATTTGATTTTTACTACAGGTTTGCGTTATATTTATAGCAATTTGTTTGATTCTGAATTTACCCCTAGGATTTATTTGGTTTATCACTTAAATGATAATATAGCCTTTAAAGGAGGTGTTTCAAAAGGCTATAAAACTCCTGCTGTTAAGGAGTTGACAAATGGATATTATAATTATGCCAATAATAATGCTTATTTTGGAAACCCTGACTTAAAACCAGAAGAAAGTATAAATTATGAATTGGGTGTTGATTTTAGGATATTTGATTTTGCACATTATTCTATTACAGGATTTATTACTGATTTTACAAATCAAATCAGTAGCGAAGATTTAACAGGTATGCAAAATGGTATTGATTGTGGCAATAGCACTGTTTGTACGCGTCCTATTAATCTTGGAAAAACACAGACTAAAGGTATAGAATTTGCATTTAATACCAAAACTTACAATGGCTTTAGCCTAAATTCAAGTTATACTTTTATGGATAATCGCTACAAAGATGGTCAAAAAAATTGGTTTGGTGGTGATAGAATAGAAAATTTACCAAGGCATATAGCAATGTTAAAATTAAACTATGAGCGAGGTAAATTTAGTTCCTATATTAAAACACGGGCAAGACTTGATACTATAGCTAAAGCAAAAGGTGGTGGTAATGGTAGTCTGCCATGGCAAAAATATAAGCCTTTTTATATAGTAGATTTAGGGATAAATTATAAAATTAATAAGCAATCTAGCTTAAGTTTTGCAGTGCAAAATCTTTTTGATAAAAATTTCTTCGATCCTCAAGTTACTAAATGGGATGGGGCTAATCCTGCTGGATATGCAAATCGTTATCAAGACTATACAGAAGGAAGGAGTTTTTGGTTGAGTTATAAATATGATTTTTAATTTTTTAAGCTTTAATCATCTTTATATTTTCAAAAAAGCAAAAATAAAGTACAATGTGAAAAATAAATAAAAGGTTTTATTATGGCGTTTAAAAATTTAAAAGAACTTTCTTTTGAAAAATCAAATTATATTAAGCCTAAGAGATTTGCTTATGAAAGTAATGGTAAGTTTTGTACTTGGGATTTTATAGAATCTAAAGATAGTGTTTCAGTGCTTTTGTATCATAAAGAATTAGAAAGTTTTATTTTTGTACGCCAATTTCGCATACCACTTTGGTATCATCAAATGCATGATAAAGATTATGTAAAAGATGATAATATGGGCTATACTATAGAGCTTTGTTCAGGACTTGTAGATAAAAAATTATCTTTAGAGGAAATAGCAAAAGAAGAATGTATAGAAGAACTAGGGTATGCTCCTAGAAATTTAGAAAAAATAGGAGATTTTTATACAGGGTTTGGTTCAGGTGTAAGCAAGCAAAGCTTTTATTTCGCAGAAGTTGATGAAAAAGATAAAATTTCTTCTGGAGGTGGAGTTGGTGATGAAGAGATTGAAGCTGTTTATGTTAAGGTGCAGGATTTTGAAAAAAAATGTAAAAATATGATAAGAACGCCTTTGCTTGATTTTGCTTATATGTGGTTTTTAAAGGAAAAGTGGGGAAAATTAAAGATTATTTAGGTTAAACCTTAAAAAGGTTCAACCTAGGATTTTAATGATCTGACTCATCAAGCATTTCTTTAAATACATTGAAAAGATCAAGCGATGCATTTTCAGCAACTTCACATTTATTAATTATGCTGTGTTGAGTAATATCTTTGCTAATATCTTCTGTATTTGCTATTGTTATAGCATTATTCATATTTTCATGAACTTTTTCATGTGGCTCGTTAATTTTTAAGAAGCTTTTATTTTGCCCAAATCTTTCTTTTCCTGTGCTAGCAAGCCATTTTCCTAAGCGACAAGATGTATGATCGGCTAATTGCTTTCCTGATTTGGAAAAAATTTCTTTATAACCATTTAATTTAAAAGCTATATGATCTAGTTTTGCTAAAGATACGAAAGCTTCTGAAGCGATACCAACTGCATTTGAATTGGTAGAATGCGCTTCATTTACTAAGTGAGTAAATTTTTCGGAAAAACTCATAATATGAGCATTAGAATCTATAGAAATTTTTTCAACTTGCTCACTTTGAGTATACATTTCATTTGCATTTTGCTTTAGAAGGTTGATATTCATTTCAACTTCTGTGGTTGCTTTTTGTGTTTTTTCAGCTAGTTTTCTTACTTCATCGGCAACAACAGCAAAACCACGCCCATGTTCACCTGCGCGTGCAGCTTCTATAGCAGCGTTAAGGGCTAAAAGATTAGTCTGATCAGAAACATCTTTAATTAGATTAATTACATTAGTAATTTCATCCACACTTCTATGTAATGTTCCTGCAACATCTCTTGTTTTATTGGCTGATTCTGTAATATCCCCTAAGGAAGCATTGATAGAATTAGCAATATGGTTAAGTTCATCCATTTCAGCAAGAGAAGTTTTAGAATAGCTAGAGATAACTTCTGCCTTATTTACATTTTCTAACATATCGCCTTGAACAATAGTAATATTTTTTAAAACCCCAGTTAATAAAACATTTAAAAGATCTGTTTTAAGTTTAGACTCTAAAGCCGCTTGTTCTAATGATGTAATTTTATTTTTTAATTCTAAATTTTCCGATTGAAATTTTTCAATTTTATGTGCAAGATTTTTATTTTCTTCTTCAAGTTTTTGAAGATCAGAATGGTTTATTTTACTTCCAAACATTGTTTTGCCTTATTTTTTATAATTTGCTAGATATTGGCTAAGTTCATCTTTTACATGAAGCTTTTCTTTTTTTAAGGTTGAAATTTCCATGCTGCTAAGAGAAGTTCTACCTTCTTCTGCATCTTTAATCATGTCATCAAGTTCATTATGACGATCAAATAGTTTATCAAAATGAGCATCTTTACCTTTTAGCTCTGACATTAATTCTCTATATTCATGTAGCATAAACTCTCCTTGTATTAGTGAAATTTAAAATTCATTTAATAAGGTATTTTACACTATTAAAAGATATTTTTGGCTTAAAAAATAATAAACTTAATAATAATTTTTAAATGTGTGTTATATAAGTGATTTATTAAATTTTATTTTTAAATTTGAAATATTAAAATTGAGGAATAAATCCTCAAAATTATTTAGAATTTTGTTTTTTTAGAGTTCTCAGAGTAGAAGCTGCAATTCTCATTTTTCTCGTGGTGCCATCTTCTAAAGTTACACGAACTGTTCTGAGATTAGGTAAAAAGCGTCTTTTTGTTTTATTGTTAGCATGGCTGACATTATTACCCACCATTGGACCCTTGCCTGTGATTTGACATACTCTTGCCATTTTCTTGTCCTTATGAAAATTTTTAAATGGAGATTTTATCAAAATTAAGCTTAAAATATTCCATAATTTATAGTTTTTTTAATATATAAGTCGATAAAATATTATTTATCACATTTATATATAGTTTAAGGTTTTGATCATGTATGTAGCTCCAAGTTTATTGTCTGCAAATTTTTTGAAATTAGAAGAAGAAGTTAAAGCTATTGAAGCTGCAGGTGCGGATCTTTTGCATATTGATGTAATGGATGGACACTTTGTTCCAAATTTGACTTTCGGACCTTGCGTGATTGAAAAAATTTCAACTATTAGTAAGTTGCCATTAGATGTGCATTTGATGGTTAAAGATGTAAGTAAATTTATAGATCTTTTTATCCCTTTGAAACCAAAATTTATTTCTTTTCATATGGAAAGCGAAGTTCATCCTATAAGACTTTGTGAATATATAAGAAGTCAAGGAATCCATCCTGCTATTGTTTTAAATCCACACACTTCTATTGATTCTATTAAACACATGCTAGAATTTGTAGATATGGTACTTTTAATGAGTGTTAATCCTGGGTTTGGTGGGCAAAAATTTTTACCTTTAGTATATGAAAAAATCAAAGAATTGCGCCAAATGATTGATAAAAAAAATGCTAAAGTTTTTATAGAGGTTGATGGTGGTGTTAATGGTTTAAATGCTAGCGATTTAGAAGAGTCCGGAGCTGATATTTTGGTGGCTGGAAGTTATATTTTTTCTTCTAATGATTATAAAACTGCAATTTCATCTTTAAAGCTTGAATTTTGAGTTTACAGCAAATTGATCAGATTATTTCTATATTAAATAAGCAAAGCAAGCCTTATGATTGGGTGATGCAAGAGTTTGCCAAAGTTGAAGAATTAAAAAATTTTAATTTAGATTTAGAAACTTTTGAGCTTTTGGGTTTGGGCTTAACTTTGAATAAAGATAATATTTTTACCCTTAAAACACGCACAACAAAAATTAAAGATGAAATTTTTTGTATAGTAGATATAGAAAGTACTGGTGGGGTAAGTAAGGGAGAAATTTTAGAAATTGGAGCGGTTAAAATTCAAAACTCTAAAGAAATTGGACGCTTTCAAAGTTTTATTAAAGTAAAAGAAATTCCAGAAAATATAACCGAACTTACGGGTATTATTTATGAGATGGTGGAAAATGCTCCAAGTTTAGCAAAGGTTTTAAGTGATTTTAGGCTTTTTTTAAAAGACAGTATTTTTGTAGCGCATAATGTGCGTTTTGATTATAGTTTTATTTCTAAGGCTTTAAATGAGTGTGGTTTTGGCATTTTGCTTAATCGTCGTATTTGCACTATAGAATTTGCACAATGTTGTATAGAAAGTCCAAAATATAAACTAGAGGTTTTGAAAGAATTTCTTGGCGTGGAAAATACGCATCATAGGGCCTTAGATGATGCTTTGGCAGCTACTGAAATTTTTAAATATTGCCTTGGAAAACTTCCTTATCATATAAAAACTACAGAAGAACTTATAAATTTTACAAAAACTGCACGCATAAAGCAAAAATAAATATTTAAAGTGTATAATTAAAACATAAATGACGGGAGCTTGTGTAACAGGCTGAGAGTAAGCTAAAAGCTTAGACCGAACCGGATCTGGATAATGCCAGCGTCGGGAAGATTTATAAATTTCAATACTTTAAAAATTTATACTCACCCTTCATTTATCCAAATTTTTTAAAGGATAAATTTATGAAAACTCAAATGAATTATGCCAAAGAAGGTGTTTTTACTAAAGAAATGCAGATTGTTGCACAAAAAGAAAATTTAAGTAAAGATTTTTTGCTTGAAAATATTGCTTGCGGTAAAATTATTATCCCTGCAAATATTAATCATAATAGTCTTGATCCAAATGGTATAGGTTTTGGATTGCGTACTAAGGTTAATGTAAATTTAGGAGTTTCAAATGATTGTGTTGATTATAGCGAGGAAATGAAAAAAGTAGAGCTTGCTCATAAATTTGACATAGAAGCGATTATGGACTTAAGCAATTATGGCAAAACAAGTCGTTTTAGAGATGAGCTTGTTAATGTTTCAAAAGCTATGATAGGAACAGTTCCTGTATATGATGCAGTAGGATTTTTAGAAAAAGATTTAAAACAAATTAATGCCAAAGACTTTTTAGATGTTGTATATCATCATGCTAAAAGTGGGGTTGATTTTATGACAATTCATGCAGGTATTAATTCTCGCGCAGCGCATATTTTTAAACAAAGTAAAAGACTTACAAATATAGTTTCAAGAGGAGGCTCTGTGCTTTATGCTTGGATGATGATGAAAGATGCTGAAAATCCTTTTTTTGAGTATTATGATGATTTGCTTGACATTTGTTTAAAATACGATGTAACTTTATCTTTGGGCGATGCTTTGCGTCCTGGCTCTACTCACGATGCAAGTGATGGGGCGCAAATTTCAGAACTTATAGAATTATCATTCCTTACTCAAAGGGCTTGGGATGTTGGGGTTCAAGTAATGATAGAAGGTCCAGGGCATATGGCTATTAATGAAATAGAGGCAAATATGCAATTAGAAAAGCGTTTATGCAAAGGAGCGCCTTTTTATGTCTTAGGACCTTTGGTAACAGATATTGGCGCAGGGTATGATCATATTAGTGGTGCTATTGGAGGAGCTGTGGCTGCAGCTAGCGGTGCTGATATGCTGTGTTATGTAACACCTGCTGAACACTTAAGACTTCCAAATTTAGAAGATGTTAGAGAGGGTATAGTTGCGACTAAAATTGCAGCTCATGCGGGAGATATAGCTAAACTTCCAAAAGAAAGAGCAAGAGATGATGAGATGAGTAAGGCTAGGCAAGAGATAGATTGGGAGAAAATGTTTAAACTTGCTATTGATGGAGAAAAGGCCAAAAAAATGTTTAATGAGCGTCGTCCTGATGATTTAAACTCATGTTCCATGTGTGGAAAAATGTGTGCAATGAATACTATGAATCAAATTTTAAAAGGCGAAGATGTGAGTTTAGCTTGAATAAACTTTGAGAGTAAGATCTATAGAGATACCTTGCTCTCCTGCTTTAAGATTAAGTGGATAATCAAGCTTGATTAAGTTATTATAGTTTTTTAGAGCATCAATAAAATCATAAAGCCTTCTAGGATTGTTCATTGTCGCTTTAATGGCTAAGCGGTTTTTTAGATATTTTTCTTGTTTTTCGGGCTTAGTTTCTTGAATTTTTACATTTTGAAAATATTTTTGTAAAAAAGTATCAAAATTTCCTATATTAAAATTTTGCTCAAATTGCTCTAAACTTTTGTTGTTTTCGCTTCTTAGAGTTGATATTTTATCTTCACTAAAGTCAAATTTTGATTTAGCGGCTTTTAAGATAGCAAGTTGTGAGTTTTCTCTAAGATTTGCTTGTTTGTAATTTTTTAATGTCGGTAAAAGTAAAAATAAGATCAAGGCTGTGCAAACGCTTATAAAACTTAACGCGCAAATGATAAGCTTTAATAAATCAATTTCTTCTAGGCTTTTATCTTTCATCTGCAACTCCTGGAATTTGTTTACTAATACTAACAAAACGATACCACCCATTATCTAAGCGATAATAGGTTGTATAGCTTTGATCAAAGATGCTTTTTAAAGGGGTTTCTAAAAGTAGAGTAAACATTTCTCTTGTAGGAGTGACTCCGATAAGTTTTAAGGAATATTCGTCTTGTTCAACACTTTCAAGAGTAATATTATCAGTTTTTACAATAATATCAAATAGATTTCTTAAGCTTTCTTTAATAATTTGATTTTGAGTGTTAAAATTTTTCGCTATTTGGCTTTGATCAAATAAAATTTCATAAAGCATTTCATTTTGCTTAGTTTGATTTTGAAGCACTATAACTTGTTGTTTTTCATCATCGATAGAGCTATTGATTAATGCAATTTTTATTGTATATGTAAAATATACTAGCAAGATAAATAATATACTAAAACCAAAAAGTCCTAGCCAAATTTTATCAAAGAGTGTGAAAATAGGTTTTTTTCTTGGCTGTATGAAGCTATAACTCATTTAAGCTCCTTTCGCATCAATTCTATCATAAGATCTAAGGTGTTGATTTGTTTTGTTTTTATCTCTAAAAAAGTTTCACTTTCTAAAAAATCAATAGCACTTATGTTAATATCTGATTCGCTATATAATAAAATACCATTGATAAATACCCCAGCATATTTATCATCATTATAAAATTTTTCAATGCTCGTAATAATATAACGGCAAAGTTCCATATCATTGCTAAATTGATTTAATTCATCAAGATTAAAATTATCATTATTATCTAAAGTTTCAAGATTATTTTCTTGATCAAGTAGGTCAAATTTATTATTTAAGGCTTCATTGAAGTTATCTAAGGTAACTTCAGTATCATCGTTGTTGTTTTCAATTTCTTGATTATCTTCTGATGGAAGTTCAAGCTCTAAACCTAATTCTTGCTCAAATATTTTAAAATCACCGTATAAGATAGTATTGCCTTTAGCAACAATAATTGCCAAAAGATGTCCTTGCTTAAATCCATAAAGTAAGATTTGATCATCAGGCTGTTTTTCTTTTTGTATATTGTAGTAAAGAAGAGCAAAAGGGGAATATAAAAAATCTAAACCTCTATATTCTTCAAAAAGCTCGCTATAATATTCCACATGTTCGGTAGCTGTATAAACAAGGGCATTATTAAACAAAATATGCTGTAAGCTGATTTTTCCTATATTAAAGTGCTCACAATCTTGAATATTTGTACTAGGTATTAATCCTTGTTCTTTGGCGTCTAAAAATAAAGCAGTGTGGTAAAATAAGAAATGTTTGCTTAAATTTTTTATGTATTCTAATAAATTTTCACTTTTATCAAAAGTTTTTTCATTGCTACTGATTAGTTTACTTCCTCTATAAATAGAAGCTTTCACAATATTTTTTTTATCTTCTAAAATAATACTAATAAAAAGTTGTGGAAATATTTTTTTAAGTAAAAACAACATTTCATTCCTTAAATTGATCAGCTAAGCTAATTTTATCAAATTGTTCCATTAGAAATTCTTTAGCTTTTTCTTTATCTAAAGATAAAATATCCAAAGGTTCACTTAGACTATAAGTAATCTTACTAAAAGGTTTTGGCAAGATCATCTTATCCCAACTTTTAAATTCCCAAAAACGATTTGCTTCATAGTTTAAAATTCTTATCTTTAGTCCTTTTTTTTGAGCTAAAATGATGGAACCATCTGAAATACTATGATAAGGCCCTCGTGGACCATCGGGCGTGATAACTATATCGTCATTTTGTTCTAAAACTTTAAATGCAGCTCTAAGTGCACCGCTAGCACCCCTTGAAGTGCTTCCTCTTACGGTATCAAGACCGAAAAGCTTGATGATTTTTGCAATTTGTTCTCCATCTTTATGGTGAGAGATCATGACATAGGCTTTTTTATTTTTTTGTCTATAATGTCTAAACGCAAAAGGCATGAGTGCTAATTTTCCATGCCAAAAAAGTATCACACCAGCTTTACGGTCAACTTTTTCACCTTTATAGTGCTTTTTACAGCTTAAAAAAATAAGCCATTGCAAGATGAAAATTATATATGTTAAGCAATGGATTTTAAACGATTTCCCCATATAAAACCATACGCTTTGCATTAGTGATTTTTACTTCTTTAAATTGCCCTAAAAGTTCTTCGCTACCTTCAACTTGAACTAAAAAATTATTATCTGTTCTTCCAGCAATGCTATTGCCTGCTCTTAATTCTTCAAATAAAACTTTAAAAGTTTTATTTTCTTGTTTTTTTACAATTTCATCTAAAATTTCACTATGACGATTTTGTAAGGTGCTAAGTCTTCTTGAAGCTGTTTCTTCATCGATTTGATTAGGCATGGTTGCGGCTTTTGTTAAAGGGCGTTTGGAGTATTTAAAAGAAAAAATTTGTTCAAAACGCACTTTTTCCAAAACATCCATAGTTTCTTCAAAATCTTTTTCACTTTCCCCTGGAAAAGCTACAATAATGTCTGTAGAAATGCTAACATTTGGACAAAGTTCTCTAAGTTTTAAAGCTCTATTTAAATACCATTCTTTAGTATAGCCACGCTTCATAGCTTTTAAAATTTCACTTGAGCCGCTTTGTAAAGGCATGTGCATGGATTTGCAAACTTTTGGATTATTGGCAAAAACTTCTAAAAATTTATCATCCATATGCAAAGGATGTGGACTTGTAAAGCGAATGCGTTCCAAACCTTCTATAGTGCTAAGTTCTTCTAAAAGATCTGAAAAGTCCATTTTTTTATGTTCGTTTCTAAATCTTTTGCCGTAGTTATTGACATTTTGTCCTAGCAAGAAAATCTCTTTAGTGCCTTTTTCAACGGCTTTTTGAGCTTCTTTGTAGATGATGTTAAAAGGTATGGAAATTTCATCTCCTCTAGTATGTGGCACTATACAATAAGTGCAGTGTTTATCACAACCTATGGAGATATTAATATAGGATTTATAAATACTATTTCTAAAATCTGCAAAAGCAAATTCACTTTCATCATAGTCTATGTCCACCCCCATAAATTTTGGAGTTTTTATAGCTTGAGTGATTTTGGAAATATTTCTTGCCCCTAGAACAAAATCCACATAAGGAGCACGTTTGAAAATTTCATTTCCCAAATGTGATGCAGTGCATCCACAAACTCCTATTTTAGCACCTTCTTTTTTAACTTTTTCAAAGCCACCCACTTCTGAGAAAAGTTTATGCACAGGTTTTTCACGCACTGAACAAGTATTAATAAGAATAAGATCTGCTTCTTTGATATCTTCTGTTAGTGCGTAATTTTCTTTTTGTGTTAATTCTGCGATCATATGCTCAGAATCTCTGACATTCATCGCACAACCTAAAGTTTGGATAAAAAGTTTTTTAGCACTCAAAGAATATGTACCTCATACATAAAATCATTATCATCAAGTCCGTATTTTACGGTTCTATGATAAATGCTTACTCCTTTTTTTTCAAAATGATTTACAAGGGCAATGAGTTGTTTGTGTGTATTATCTTTATCAAAATAAAAAAACTTTTGTCCTTCTTTTTCTATAGCCTCTTCGATTTTTTCTAGGCTAATATTTTTAGGTTTTTCATTAATCAAAGTTCTTGCCAATTTTAATTCCATAGCTAAATCCTTAAGAATTTTCATTTTAATCTGTAATTTTAGCAAATTTTACTTTTAATTAAACTTATTAAGGATATAATTTTTACCTACATTATTTAAATTTCCCACAAAAAAGGTTTTATAAAATATGGAAAAGATAGCAGATATTATCGAATCTATTGCTAATGAAAAAAATTTAAACTTAGAGAATGTAAGAGAAAAGGTAGCTACCGCTTTAATCAATACTGCAAAAAGAATTTATGGACAAGAATATGAGTTTTTTGTGGATCCTAAAAATTTAAATCTTTATCAAAAAATTACCATAGTAGCAGATAATGACGAGAGATTACAAAATAAAAGTGAGAGTTTTATCGCGTTAAGTAAGGCAAAATCAGAAGCTCCAGATGTTGAAATAGGAGATGAATTAACCTATGAATGTTCTTTGGAAAATTTAGGAAGAACTGCGGTAAATACCTTGCATAAAGAACTTGAATATCATATACAAAAATTATTAGAACAAACTATTTTTGAAAAATATAAAAACAAAGTAGGGCAAATGGTTTTTGGTACAGTTGTTAGAGTGGATAATGAAGAAAATACTTTTATTGAAATAGATGAATTAAGAGCTTTTTTACCAAGAAAAAATCGCATTAAAGGGGAAAAGTTTAAAATAGGTGATGTGGTAAAAGCTGTGATACGCCGTGTTTATACAGATAAGGGTATTAAAATCGAGCTTAGTCGTACAAGTCCTAAATTTTTAGAATGTTTACTTGAAGCTGAGGTTCCAGAAATCAAAGATGGTTATGTCAATATTATAGGATGTGCTAGAATTCCAGGTGAAAGAGCAAAAATCATTCTTCAGGCCAATGGAGCAAATATCGATCCTGTAGGTGCTACAGTAGGTGTTAAAGGTGTAAGAATTAATGCAGTAAGCAAAGAGCTTCATAATGAAAATATTGATTGTATAGAATTTACAAATGAGAGTGAAATTTTAATTTCTCGTGCCTTGGCTCCTGCTATTGTAAATTCTGTGAAAATTGAAGATAAAAAAGCTATTGTAAGTTTAAATAGCGAACAAAAAAGTAAAGCTATAGGAAAAAATGGTATTAATATTCGCCTTGCTTCTATGTTAAGTGGTTATGAAATAGAGCTCAATGAATTAAGCTCATCGCAGCTAAATAATGCCATCAGCAATGAAGAAGCAATGAAAAATCTTCAAGATTTATTTAAAATTTAAAATATTTGTGAATTTTCACAAATATTTTTTATAAAACCACTTCCAATAAAATGCCGCAAAGATAAAAATCATACCCAATAAGCCTGTAATTAGTTCTAAACTCAAGCCTATTTCAAATAAAAAGCCCATAAGCATTGAAATAATAGCGCTAAAACTAAGATAAATCATATCTGTATAAGCGATCACTCTACCATGATATTCTTTGTCAGCATTTTTTTGTATCATAGTGTAGGTGTAAGCCCAAAGTGCTGAGGTAAAAAAACCTGCGCCAATTAAACCTAAAAAAGAAATATAAAAATTAAATTGAGTTAAAGCCCAAAGTATAATACCTAAGCCTTGACCAAGATACATGTAAAATAAATTTTTATCATTAATAAATTTGCTTAAAACCATAGGTCCTATAGCTAAAGAACAAGCACGTACTGCATTTAAAAACCCTATTACTAAAGCAGCAGATAAAACTTCTTTATATTGATGTTGCGCTAAAAGCGTAACCAAGGTTTCATAAGCAGTTAAACCTATAAAAGCGTGAAGCAAGATAAGATGAAAAATTATTTTATTATTTAAAACATAGAAAAATCCTTCTTTTATCATGGTAAAAAAGCGACTTTGTGTTTTTTGATGAAAATCAGGAATGCTTAATCTTACTAAAAAAGAAATGCCTATGAGTATAAGTACACAGTCAAATAAAAAAGCGGTTTTAACTCCTAGAAAATAAATAAAAATTCCCGCACTTGCCATACCTGCTGTATAAGAAATCGCCCAAATGACACTGTGCATTTCATTAGCGAGTTTAAGTTCTTGAGGGGTTAAAATTTTCGCCAATAAACTCATTTCAGCTTGAAAATAAATCGAAGCAACGCAAAGTCTTATGAAGATTAAAATAAACAAAAGCCAAAGTATGCTAAGACTTGTGACAAAAATAAGACAAAAAATAGAAATTAATTCTATGCTAATCATACTGAGTAAAAGTTTTTTAGGTTTATTTTTCTCTACTATGACGCCATTAATAGGAGCAAGTAAAACTCCAGGTAAAAAAGCAAGCATAGCACTTGTAGCTGTTGCCCAAGTAGGAGCATTAAGCTCAACCAAAAGGGTAAAAACCCCCGTTTGAGAAAACCATGCTCCAAAATATACTATAAACTGAACCGAAGCTAATATTCTGATATTTTTATTATTTTTTAATAGTTCAATGTAATTCATAAGCGAAACTATAGCATAATTTATATTTTAAATGCTATAATTATTTTAATTATGTAAAAAACAAGGAAAAATTTTGAAAAGACTGGATAAAAAAGAAGCTTTAGATTTATTACATCATGCGAGTTTAACTGAACTTGGAGAAATGGCTTATAAAAGAAAATTAGAACTTCATCCTGAAAAAATTACCACTTTTGTTGTGGATAGAAATATTAATTATACCAATGTTTGTTGTATTGATTGTTCTTTTTGTGCTTTTTATCGCCATCATAAAGAAGATGATGCTTATATTTTAAGCTTTGAAGAGATAGGCAAGAAGATAGAGGAGCTTGAAGCTATTGGGGGTACACAAATTCTTTTTCAAGGTGGGGTGCACCCAAAATTAAAAATAGAATGGTATGAAGAATTAGTTTCTTGGATAAAAGAACATTATCCAAATATCACTGTGCATGGTTTTTCAGCGGTTGAAATCGCTTATATTGCAAAAGCATCTAAAATTTCCATCACCGAAGTTTTAAAAAGATTACAAACTAAGGGTTTATTTTCTATACCGGGAGCAGGTGCTGAGGTGCTAAGCGATAGGGTGCGTGATATTATCGCACCCAATAAATGTGATACAGTTACTTGGTTAGAAGTACATCGCCAAGCTCATAAAATCGGCATGAAAAGTACAGCTACTATGATGTTTGGAACGGTTGAAAATGATGAAGAAATCATCGATCATTTTGAACATTTAAGAAAATTACAAGATGAAACAGGGGGATTTAGGGCTTTTATTTTATGGAGCTTTCAAAGTGATAATACTGCTTTAATCCAAAAACATCCAGAGATTATGAAACAAAGTTCTAACAAGTATTTAAGACTTTTAGCTTTAGCAAGACTTTATTTAGATAATTTTAAAAATTTACAAAGTTCTTGGGTAACTCAAGGCTCACTTATAGGCCAGCTTGCTTTAAAATTTGGGGCTAATGATTTAGGCTCAACCATGATGGAAGAAAATGTAGTAAGTGCTGCAGGAGCAAGTTATAGAATGAATCAAGATGAGATGATAAGGCTGATTAGAAGTTTAGGCGAAAATCCAGCTAAACGCAATACCGCTTATGAAATTTTAGAAAGGTTTTAATGCAGTATTTAGAGAGTAGGGGTGTTAAAATCCCTTTTATTTTTGAAAAAAATTCTGATTTTCCCATTGTTGTTTTAAAGCTTGTTTTTAGAAATTGCGCTAGAAGTTATGATGAAATAGCAGGCTTGGCTAAGATGTTTTCACGTATTTTAAATGAAGGCGTGGATGATAAATTTTTTAAGGATTTAGAATTTAGAGCGATAAATTTAGAGGCAAGTAGTGGTTTTGAAAGCTTGGAAATCAATCTTTCTTGCTTGAAAGAAAATTTTGATTTTGCTTTAAAGAGTTTAGAAAAATTGCTTTTAAAACCAAGAATGGAAGAAAAAATTTTGCAAAAATTAAAAATCAATGCTTTAGGTGAACTTGCGAGTAAAAATAGTGATTTTGATTATTTAGCAAAAAATTTACTCAATGCTCAAATTTTTAAATGTAAAGAATTTCAAAATCCAAATGATGGAGATGAAAAAAGTATAGAAACTTTGTCTTTAAAAGATTTACAAAATTTTTATAAAAATTTTATCCATCTTAGTGATTTGGTTGTGATTTTAGGAGGAGATTTAGAAGAAAAACAAGCCAAGGAAGATCTTTTAAAACTCTTATCAAAACTTCAAATAGGTAAGAAAAATACTCCAAAAAAATATGAGTTAAGCAAAAACATCAAAGATGAAATTTTGCTACGCCCAGAAAGTGAACAAGCTTATATTTATTTTGCTACACCTTTTTTTGCTGATTTTAAAGATAAGGATTTATATCTTGCAAAAATTGCATTATTTGCTCTAGGGCAAGGAGGATTTGGTTCAAGGATTATGGAAGAAATTCGTGTTAAAAGAGGTCTTGCATACTCAGCTTATGCTATGCTTGATATGAATATGTCTTTTTCTAGAGTTTTTGGATATTTACAAACTAAAAATGAAAGCGCTAAAGAAGCTAAAAAAATCGTAAAAGAGCTTTTTGAAGATTTTATAAAAAATGGTATTACTCAAAACGAACTTGATCAAGCTAAAAATTTTCTCATAGGATCAACTCCTTTGCGTTATGAAAGCTTAAGCAAGCGTTTATCTATGGCCTTTAATGAATTTTATCAAGGTTTAAATTTGGGATATTATAAAGAAGAGTTAAAACTTATGGAAAAGGTTAAACTTGAAACCATCAATGCTTATATTAAAAAACATCAAGAGCTTTTAAATATAAGTTTTGCAAGCATACAAAATGAAAATTAAAGAAAGTGATTTTGAATTTTTTAAAAAATTAAAAATTAGAAGTGCTATTGATTTAGCCCTTCTTTTACCTAAAAAAATTGAAAATTTAAATCCAAGTAAAAATCCTAAAGAAAATGAAATTTGCACCCAAAAAATCACTATAAAAAGCGTTAGTTCAAGAAAAAATCAACTTTTTGGTTTGGGTTTTTGTGAAGAATGGCAAGAAAATATCTCTTTTGTGTTTTTTCATCCTAGAGCTTGGCATTTTGGGATTTGTAAGGTAGGAAAAGAGCTTATTTTTAATGCTAAACTCTCACGTTTTAATCACACTTGGCAATTTAACAATCCTAAAATTTTAACTTCTTTTGAGGGTTTTAGTCCAAAGTATCAAATTTTAGGCTTAAAAGATACAAAAATTGCTGCTTTTATACATAAATATCTTAACTATGAAAATTTAAAAGAAAGTGGCATAGAGGATAAATATATACATTTTCTTTTAAATTTACATGCCTATGATGAAAAAAGTTTTTTTATGTTTGAAAATTTGCAAAATTTTAGCAAAGATTTAAAATACATAGAAATATATAATTTTTTAAAGCGTTTAAAAGCTAAAAAAACACATTTTAAAGCTCATCAAATCAATGTTTTTAATATAGCCAATTGGCTTAAAGATTTGCCTTTTTCTCTTACTAAAGATCAGCTTAATGCCTTAAAAGATATAGAAAAAGATTTGCATTCAAAAGAAGCTAAAAGGCGTGTGATTATGGGTGATGTAGGGTGTGGTAAAACCTTGGTTTTGCTTGGTGCGGCTTTGATGGTTTATCCTAAGCAGGCTATTTTAATGGCACCTACTAGTATTTTAGCGTATCAGCTTTATGAAGAGGCTAGGAAATTTTTACCTGATTTTATGAATATTTTGTTTATTAAAGGGGGTAAAAAAGAAAAAGATTTAGAACAAAATATCCAAAAAGCAAATCTTATCATAGGTACTCACGCTTTAATTCATTTAGAAAGTCATAATGCCGTACTTGTAATGATAGATGAACAACATCGTTTTGGGTCAGCTCAGCGTGAAAAAATTCATTCTTTAAATAAGCAAGAATTTACCCCTCATTTTATACAGTTTTCGGCTACGCCTATTCCAAGAACTTTAAGCATGATACAATCTGAACTTTTAAATTTTAGTTTTATTAAGCAAATGCCTTTTAAAAAAGATATTACAACTTATTGTATACAAAATGAAGGTTTTTCTAAGCTTAGCGAGAAGATCAAGGAAGAAATTGCTAAAAATCATCAAATTATCATTATTTATCCTTTGGTGAGTGCTAGTGATAATATTCCTTATCTTTCTTTAGAACAGGCTAAAGAATATTGGCAGAGTCACTATGAAAAAGTTTTTGTAACTCATGGAAAAGATAAGCAAAAAGATGAAATTTTAGAGCGTTTTAGAGATGAGGGAAATATTTTATTAAGCACTACAGTGGTGGAAGTGGGTATTTCTTTGCCAAGATTGAGCATGATAGTGATTGTAGGAGCGGAGCGTTTAGGACTTGCTACCTTGCATCAACTTCGTGGTCGTGTAGGTCGTGTAGGGCTTAAAAGTACTTGCTATCTTTATACTAAGCTTAAAGAAATTCCGAGTCGTTTAAAAGAATTTGCTAGCACTTTAGATGGGTTTAAAATAGCAGAGCTTGATCTTAAAAATCGTTTGAGTGGAGATTTGCTCGATGGTTTTATGCAGCATGGAAATGAGTTTAAATTTTTTGATTTTTCCAAGGATGAGGAGATTTTACAAAAGGTAAAAAAAGATTTGGCAAAAAAATTGCCAAATTAATGTCCACCGTACTTATAAAGCATATTTTGAAAATGTGAGGCTATCATTTGTGCGCGCTGTAAAATGACATTTTTCATTTCCTCGTTATAAACTATATTTAAACTTTCTTCAAAAAGTTTTAGCCAAACTTCAAAAAATTCTTGAGGAAAAGGAGGTAGATCCAAGTGCTTTTTTAAGGGTTGTCCATTATAATCACCTTCGCCTAAAAGCATACCTGCCCAAAAATTTCCTATTTTTGCTTTATGATCTTTCCATTCTTCATCGTTTGTTCCAATAGCATTGTTAAAAATAGGACCTAAATCCTTATCTTTTCTAACTTTTTCATAAAATATTTCCATGAGTTTTGCTATGTTTTCTTGATTAATTGTTTCAAATTTCATATAAGCCTTTCTTAAATGTTAATTTTATGGCGTTAATATAGCAAAAATAAGATAAATTAAATTTAACATAAGTTAAGAATGGAAAATGTATATAATGAAAGATTATTTAGAGCTTTTATCTAGTGTAGGAAAAATAAAAAAATTTCAAAAAAATAGTATTTTATTTTATGAGGGCGAAGAGGCTAAAAAATTTTTTATTTTACTCAAGGGAAAAATACGTATTTATAAAAGTACAACAAGTGATAAAGAAATTACTTTGCATTATTTTAATCCTCTAAATTTTATAGCAGAAATGCCTGCTTTTAAAAAATTAAATTATCCTGCTAATGCTATTTTTGAAGAAGATGGAGAAATTTTGGAAATTGATTTTGTTAATTTTCAAAATTTATGCAGTGAAAATAAAGAATTCAATTTTTTACTCATCAGTTCACTTTTTGATAAAATCAAAATTTTAGAAAAGAAATTATCTCAAAATGCATTGGATTTAAGGACGAGATTGTTAAAGTATCTTTTGGAAAATGAAAAAAATTTAGATACAATTTCACAAAAACAAATTGCAATTGATTTAAATGTTAGAGCACAATCTTTATCTCGAGTGTTAAAAGAACTTAAAATTTCAGAACTTATTGATACAAAAAAAGGTAGAATTGAAATTTTAAATAAAGATATGATTATGAAAGAACTTTGGTAAAAATTTAAGGTAGGGAATGGATTTTGATTTTATATTATCTCAAGCTCCCGCTTTTTTAACGGCTGCTTGGCTTACGATAAAACTAAGCTTTTTTGGAATTATTTTTTCTTTGATAATAGGTTTGTTTTGTATTTTAATGAGTTATTTTAAAATAAAAATTTTAGAAAATATTTGCAAGCTTTATATAGAGTTTTCAAGAAATACGCCTTTATTAATTCAACTTTTTTTCTTATATTATGCTTTGCCTAAATTTAATATACATTTAGAGCAAATTCCACCACTTAATTTGATTTGTTTAAGCGTAGAAGAAACTTTAAGACCTTCTTTTGCTTGTGCTATAGTAGGACTTAGTTTTTTAGGGGGTTCTTATATGGCTGAGAGTTTAAGGGCGGGATTTGAAGCCATAAGAAAACAGCAGTTTGAAGCCGGACTTTCTTTGGGTTTTTCAAAATTTGGAAATTTGCGTTATGTGATTTTGCCGCAAGCTTTGGCTATTTCTATGCCAAGTATTAGTGCTAATATTATATTTTTAATCAAAGAAACTTCAGTGGTTAGTATTATTGCCTTGCCAGATTTGGTGAATTTAATGAAGAGTTTAAATTCTTTAACCTATAAGACAGATGAGCTATTGTTTTTGTTGTTTATGGGATATTTGTGTATTATTTTGCCTTTGTCTTTTATTTTGCTAAAGTTTGAAAAAAGGTTGTTTCATGCTTGAACTTTTAAATACCGATACGCTTTTAAGACTCTGGCAAGGGCTTTTTGTCACTCTTGAAATTTCATTTATCAGCATTATTATTACTTCGATAGGTGGGTTGTTTTTGGGAATTTTAATGAGTTTTAAAAATACCTATATCTATGCTTTTTGTCGTTTGGGTTTAGAATTTGTACGTGTTATGCCACTTTTAGTATGGCTTTTTGTGGTGTATTTTGGTTTTCCTAGATGGTTTGGGTGGGATTTGAGTTCTGTAAGTGCAGCTATTATTGTTTTTAGCATTTGGGGTTGTTTTGAGATGATGGATTTGGTGCGTGTTTCCTTGCAGAGTATTCCAAAGCATCAGTATGAAAGTGCATCATCTTTAGGTTTAAATACGGTGCAAAGTTTTGTTTATATTATTATTCCACAAGCTATGCGTCGTTTAACTCCTATGAGCATGAATTTACTTACTCGTATGATTAAAAGTACAACCTTTGCTTATTTAATCGGAGCGGTAGAGCTTGTCAAGATAGGGCAACAAATTATAGAATTTCATAATAAAAATGATTTTGCACCTTTTATTATTTATGGTTTGATTTTTTTTATCTTTTTTATACTTTGTTATCCTATCACTTTATATTCAAGAAAATTAGAGAAAAAATGGAGCTAAAATGAGCATACTAAAAATAGAAAATTTACAAAAGTATTATGGTTCGCATCACGCCTTAAAAGATATTAATTTAGAAGTTAAAGCCAAAGAAGTTGTGGTGATTTTAGGTCCTAGCGGATGTGGAAAATCTACGCTTTTGCGTTGTATTAATGGGCTTGAAGAGATTGCAAGTGGTAATATTTATGTTGATAATGAGAAAATAGATAAAGATTTTAAAGAATGGCCAAGAATGCGTCAAAAAGTTGGCATGGTTTTTCAATCTTATGAACTTTTTGAGCATTTAAGTGTTGAAGAAAATATACTTTTAGGACCCATGAAAGTACAAAAAAGAAAGAAAGATGAGGTTTTAAAAGAGGCTAAAATTTGGCTTGAAAAGGTGGGACTTTTGCATAAAATTCATGCTTATCCAAGAGAGCTTAGTGGAGGACAAAAGCAAAGAATTGCCATAGTAAGAAGTTTATGTATGAATCCTGAGTTAATGCTTTTTGATGAGGTTACAGCAGCACTGGATCCTGAGATTGTTAGAGAAGTTTTAGAAGTGATGTTAAATCTTGCAAAAGAGGGTATGACTATGCTTATTGTTACTCATGAAATGGGTTTTGCTAAAGCTGTAGCAGATAAAATTATTTTTATGGATGAAGGAAAAATCATCGAAGAAAATGATCCTAAAAGTTTTTTTGAAAATCCAAAAAGCGAAAGAGCAAAGAAATTTTTAAATTTGTTTGATTATCATAAATAGATAAAAATAATATTGGTTTATGATAATAAACTTTACAAGACTAAAATTTTATAGAAAAACTAAAAAAGTCTTGACAAAAATTTTTTTTTGAGTTATAATCTCACTTTTATTTTTGCTGGTTTAGCTCAGTTGGTAGAGCAGCTGCCTTGTAAGCAGCAGGTCGGGGGTTCAAGTCCCTTAACCAGCTCCATTTATTTTAGCAGTGTTTGACCAGAATATTGAAAAAGCAATATTTTTATGGTGAGTTACTCAAGTGGCCAACGAGGGCAGACTGTAAATCTGCTGGCTTTCGCCTTCCGTGGTTCGAATCCACGACTCACCACCATGCTTTGCGGGAGTAGCTCAGTTGGCTAGAGCATCAGCCTTCCAAGCTGAGGGTCGCGGGTTCGAGTCCCGTTTCCCGCTCCAATAATTTAAAAGAACTGGGAGCTGTATTTTAAAACCTTTAACTTACAGTATATATCCCATTAAGAGTTTTTGTTGTCTGTTATTGTGTATAATTTTTCTGAGCGCTCGTATGGCTCAGAGGTAGAGCACTCCCTTGGTAAGGGAGAGGTCGCGGGTTCAATTCCCGCTATGAGCTCCATGAATTGAAAAAATTATATAGATATAAGACTTGCTTTGCTCAATTTATTTTTTATACGGAGGAAAAAAATGGCTAAAGAAAAATTTTCACGTAATAAGCCACACGTAAATATTGGTACTATTGGTCACGTTGACCATGGTAAAACTACTTTAACAGCTGCTATTTCTGCTGTTCTTTCTAGAAGAGGTTTAGCAGAGCTTAAAGATTATGATAATATCGATAATGCTCCAGAAGAAAAAGAGCGTGGTATTACTATTGCTACTTCTCATATTGAATATGAAACAGACAATCGTCACTATGCACACGTTGACTGCCCAGGTCACGCAGATTATGTTAAAAACATGATTACAGGTGCTGCACAAATGGATGGAGCGATCTTGGTTGTTTCTGCTGCAGATGGCCCTATGCCACAAACTAGAGAGCACATTCTTCTTTCTCGTCAAGTAGGCGTTCCATATATTGTTGTTTTTATGAATAAAGCAGATATGGTTGATGATGCTGAACTTCTAGAGTTAGTTGAAATGGAAATTAGAGAATTATTAAGCTCTTATGATTTCCCAGGCGATGATACACCTATTATTTCTGGTTCTGCTTTAAAAGCTCTTGAAGAAGCTAAAGCTGGACAAGATGGTGAATGGTCAGCAAAAATTATGGATCTTATGGCTGCAGTTGATAGCTATATTCCAACTCCAACTCGTGATACTGAAAAAGACTTCTTGATGCCAATTGAAGACGTTTTCTCAATTTCAGGTCGTGGTACTGTTGTTACAGGTAGAATTGAAAAAGGTGTTGTAAAAGTAGGTGATACTATCGAAATCGTTGGTATTAAAGATACTCAAACAACAACTGTAACAGGTGTTGAAATGTTCAGAAAAGAAATGGATCAAGGTGAAGCAGGAGATAACGTAGGTGTTCTTCTTCGTGGTACTAAAAAAGAAGAAGTTATCCGTGGTATGGTTCTTGCTAAACCAAAATCAATTACTCCACACACTGATTTCGAAGCTGAAGTTTATATCTTAAATAAAGATGAAGGTGGTAGACATACTCCATTCTTTAACAACTATAGACCACAGTTTTATGTAAGAACAACTGATGTTACAGGTTCGATTAAATTAGCTGATGGTGTTGAAATGGTTATGCCAGGTGAAAATGTGAGAATTACTGTAAGCTTGATCGCTCCAGTAGCACTTGAAGAAGGAACTCGTTTTGCTATTCGTGAAGGTGGTAAAACTGTTGGTTCAGGTGTTGTTTCTAAAATTATTAAATAATTTAATAAAGCCAAGTTAAAAGCTTGGCTTTAATTTTTTAAGGAAAATTGAAATGAGAATTAAAGTTGGTTTAAAGTGTGAAGAATGTGGTGATATTAATTATAGCACCTATAAAAATAGTAAAAATACTACTGAAAAATTAGAATTAAAAAAATATTGCCCAAGATTAAAAAAACATACACTTCACAAAGAAGTTAAGCTAAAAAGTTAAGCTTGCGCCCTTAGGGCAATAGCTCCAACGGTAGAGCACCGGATTCCAAATCCGATGGTTGGGGGTTCGAATCCCTCTTGCCCTGCCATAATTAAGGTTTAAATAAATGGAAAAATTAATAACTTATTTTAAATTATCAAAAGCCGAATTAAGGAAAGTAATTTTTCCTTTAAAAGAACAGGTAAGAAATGCCTATATTACAGTTTTTGTGGTTGTTGCGGTAATTTCTTTGTTTTTGGCGTTAGTGGATTGGCTTATGTCCTCTATTGTTTCTGCGATCGTATAAGGAGAGTAAATGAGTACTCATAAATGGTATGCAATTCAAACTTATGCTGGCAGTGAAATGGCAGTTAAAAGAGCCATTGAAAATTTAGTAAAAGATAACGGAATTGAAGAACAACTTAAAGAAATTGTTGTTCCAACTGAAGATGTTATTGAATTTAAGAATGGAAAGGAGAAGATTAGCGAAAGAAGTTTGTATTCAGGATACGTTTTTGCACTTCTTGATTTAAATACAGAGCTTTGGCATCGCATTCAATCTCTTCCAAAGGTTGGTCGTTTTATTGGAGAATCCAAAAAGCCAACCCCTTTAACAGAAAAAGATATTAATTTGATTTTGGAAAAAGTTCACAATCGTGCAGCGCCTAAACCAAAGATTTCTTTTGAAGAAGGGGAAAATGTGAGAATCACAGAAGGGCCATTTGCAAACTTTACTGCAATTGTAGAAGAGTATGATATGGTTCGTGGTTTATTAAAATTAAATGTTTCTATTTTTGGACGCTCAACTCCAGTGGAGATCTTATATTCTCAAGTTGAGAAAATAATTTAATTTATATCAAGTAAGGAGATTTGTTATGGCTAAAAAAGTCGTAGGCGAAATTAAATTGCAAATTGCTGCCACAAAAGCAAACCCATCACCACCTGTTGGTCCTGCTTTGGGTCAGCAAGGTGTTAATATTATGGAGTTTTGTAAGGCTTTTAATGAAAGAACAAAAGATATGGCAGGTTTTAATATCCCTGTTGTCATCACTGTTTATGCAGATAAAAGTTTTACTTTTATTACAAAACAACCACCAGCTACGGATTTGATCAAAAAAGCAGCTGGAATTTCTAAAGGTACGGATAATCCACTTAAAAATAAGGTAGGCAAGTTAACCCGTGCTCAAGTTTTAGAAATAGTAGATAAGAAAATTGCAGATTTAAATACTAAAGATAGAGATCAAGCTGCTAAAATTATTGCAGGTTCAGCTCGTTCTATGGGTGTTGAAATCGTAGATTAATCCTTTCACCGCCAAGGTAAAAGGCGGTAGCACTTTAAAATGCGGAGAAAATAAATGGCTAAGATAGCAAAAAGATTAAAAGAATTATCACAAAAAATTGATTCAAATAAAGAGTATGCTTTAAGCAATGCAATTGATACAATAAAGACTTTAAAGTCTGCTAAATTTGATGAGACTGTAGAAATTGCTTTAAAACTCAATGTTGATCCAAGACATGCAGATCAAATGGTAAGAGGATCTGTTGTTTTACCTGCTGGAACGGGTAAAAAAGTTCGCGTTGCTGTAATTGCAAAAGACGCAAAAGCTGATGAGGCGAAAAATGCTGGTGCAGATATTGTGGGTAGCGATGATTTAGTAGAAGAAATTCAAAAAGGTAATATGAATTTTGATGTTTTGATTGCTACTCCAAATTTAATGGGACTTGTTGGTAAAGTTGGTAGAATTTTAGGGCCAAAAGGTTTAATGCCAAATCCTAAAACCGGAACAGTGACTATGGATGTTGCTCAAGCAGTTAATAATGCAAAAAGTGGTCAGGTAAATTTCCGTGTTGATAAGCAAGGAAATATCCATGCAGGTCTTGGTAAAGTAAGTTTTTCCAAAGAACAATTATGGGACAATGTTAGCACTTTTGTAAAGGCAATTAACAAACACAAACCTGCCGCAGCTAAAGGTAGATATATTAAAAATGCGGCTTTATCTTTGACAATGAGCCCTTCTGTAAAGCTTGAAACACAAGAATTGCTTGATATGAAATAAGAGTTGCTTTTTTGCAACTCTTTTGTTTTAAAATAAACATTTGAAAAAATTTTTGATTTTTTGAGATGTTTATTTTAGATTGAAGATAGTCGAGGCGTAAGCTTAATTGGATTTCCACTCTACTTGAAATCTCAATCGGAAAGGAGAAAATGTGACTAGAAGCGAAAAAGTTGAGATTATTGCTAAACTTGAAGAAGGTTTTAAAGCTAGTGAAGCTATTGTAGTTTGTAATTACAGAGGTCTTAGCACAAAAAAACTAGAAGAGCTTAGAAATAATGCAAGAGAAAACAATGTAAAAGTTCAAATTGTTAAAAATACTTTGGCTAACATTGCTCTTAACAATTCCGGTAAAACAGGTCTAGTTCTTAAAGATACAAATATTTATCTTTGGGGCGAAGATCAGCTAAGTGTTTCAAAAGTAGCTGCTAAATTTGAAGAAAATAACGATAAATTTGAAATCAAAACAGCTCATATTGAAGGCGAAGTTGCAGATGTTGCTAAGGTTAAAGCTCTTGCTAAAATGCCTTCACGCAATGAGTTGCTTGCTATGCTTTTGCAAGTTTGGAATGCGCCAATTACCAATTTCACAATAGGTTTAAATGCGCTTAAAAATAAAAAAGAATCTGAATAAATTAAATAAAAGGATAAAAAATGGCAATTTCTAAAGAAGATGTATTAGAATATATTTCAAATTTAAGTGTTCTTGAGTTATCAGAACTTGTAAAAGAATTTGAAGAAAAATTTGGTGTGTCTGCTGCTCCTGTAATGGTGGCTGGTGGTGCTGCAGCTGGTGGTGCTGCAGCTGCTGCTGAAGAAAAAACTGAATTTGATATCGTTTTAACTGATGGCGGTGCTAAAAAGATTGAAGTTATTAAAATCGTTCGTGCTCTTACAGGCCTTGGTCTTAAAGAAGCAAAAGATGCAGTTGAGCAAACTCCTTCAACTCTAAAAGAGGGTGTGGCTAAAGCTGAAGCTGAAGAAGCTAAAAAACAACTTGAAGAAGCTGGTGCTAAAGTAGAACTTAAGTAATTTTAAGCTTTAAAGTTAGAAGAAGATTTGCCAAGGCAAGTCTTCTTTTTTTATTTTTACCTAATTTTTAGGTCTTCTTTTTTAAATTTACAAAATTTACCATGAGGTATGTGCGATATGTTAGATAATAAATTAGGAAATCGTTTAAGAGTAGACTTCTCAA
This sequence comes from Campylobacter sp. BCW_6889, assembly GCF_001762535.1. Lineage (NCBI taxonomy): Bacteria > Pseudomonadati > Campylobacterota > Epsilonproteobacteria > Campylobacterales > Campylobacteraceae > Campylobacter > Campylobacter sp. BCW_6889. The sequence continues at coordinate 39,317 of NZ_MJWZ01000045.1, forward strand.
ACATTTCAAAACAAATAGAAATCCCAAATCTTCTACAATTACAAAAAAAGAGTTTTGATTATTTTTTAAATCTTGATAATGGTGAAAGTGGTATAGAAAAAGTTTTTAAATCAATTTTTCCTATTCATGATCCGCAAAATAGATTGAGTCTTGAATATGTTAGTAGTGAAATAGGCAAGCCAAAATATACCATTCGCGAATGCATGGAAAGAGGTTTGACTTATTCTGTAAATTTAAAAATGAAAATCCGTCTTACTCTGCATGAAAAAGATGAAAAAACAGGGGAAAAAGTTGGCGTAAAAGATATTAAAGAACAAGAAATTTATATCCGCGAAATTCCTTTAATGACAGATCGTGTATCTTTTATCATTAACGGGGTTGAGAGAGTGGTTGTAAATCAATTACATAGAAGCCCTGGTGTTATTTTTAAAGAAGAAGAAAGTTCAACGGTTGCAAATAAGCTTGTTTATACAGCACAAATTATTCCTGATCGTGGTTCGTGGCTTTATTTTGAATACGATGCCAAAGATGTTTTGTATGTAAGAATCAATAAGCGTAGAAAAGTTCCTGTAACTATGCTTTTTAGAGCTTTAGGGTATAAAAAACAAGATATTATTAAGTTGTTTTATCCTATTCAGACTATACATGTGAAAAAAGATAAATTTTTAACAGAATTTAATCCAAATGATTTTATGGATAGAATAGAATATGATATTAAAGATGAAAAAGGAAAAATCGTTCATCAAGCTGGAAAAAGACTTACAAAGAAAAAAGCAGAACAGCTTATTAAAGACGGTTTAAAATGGATAGAATATCCTGTAGAAATTTTACTTAATCGTTATTTAGCAAATCCTATTATTGATAAAGAAAGTGGAGAGGTTTTATTTGATTCTTTAACTTTGTTAGATGAGAGTAAGCTTGCTAAGATTAAAGAGCAAAAAAGTTTTGATATAGCAAATGATTTGGCTAATGGCGTTGATGCGGCGATTATTAACTCCTTTGCTCAAGATGGAGAAACTCTAAAACTTCTTAAACAAAGTGAAAATATCGATGATGAAAATGATTTAGCTGCGATTAGAATTTACAAAGTTATGCGCCCAGGTGAACCTGTGGTAAAAGATGCAGCGAAGGCTTTTGTAAATGATTTATTCTTCAATCCTGAAAGATACGATCTTACCAAGGTAGGTCGTATGAAAATGAACCATAAGTTAGGTCTTGAAGTGCCTGAGTATGTTACTGTTTTGACTAATGAAGATATTATTAAAACTGCAAAATATTTAATTAAAGTAAAAAATGGTAAAGGACATATTGATGATAGAGATCATTTAGGAAATCGTCGTATCCGTTCTATAGGTGAACTTTTAGCCAATGAACTTCATTTAGGTCTTGCAAAAATGCAAAAGGCGATCAGAGATAAATTTACTTCTTTAAATGCGGATCTTGATAAAGTAATGCCTTATGATTTAATCAATCCTAAAATGATTACTACAACTATCATTGAATTTTTTACAGGAGGTCAGCTTTCGCAATTTATGGATCAAACCAACCCTTTAAGCGAGGTTACTCATAAGCGTCGTTTATCAGCGCTTGGTGAAGGTGGACTTGTAAAAGAAAGAGCAGGTTTTGAAGTGCGTGATGTTCACGCGACGCATTATGGTAGAATTTGTCCAGTTGAAACACCTGAAGGTCAAAATATTGGTTTGATTAACACTCTTTCTACTTATGCAAAAGTAAATGAACTTGGCTTTGTTGAAGCACCATATAGAAAAGTTGTAAATGGTAAAGTGACTAATGAAGTTGTTTATCTTACAGCGACACAAGAAGAAGGCTTGTTTATCGCACCAGCTTCAACTAAGGTTGATGCTAAAGGCAATATAGTAGAAGAATTTGTTGAGGCTAGACAAGATGGTGAAACTATACTTGCAAGACGCGAAGAAGTGCAATTAATCGATCTTTGCTCAGGTATGGTTGTTGGGGTTGCAGCTTCTTTGATTCCGTTTTTAGAGCACGATGATGCAAACAGAGCACTAATGGGTTCAAATATGCAACGTCAAGCTGTGCCACTTCTTACTGCTTCAGCTCCGATAGTAGGAACAGGTATGGAACAAATTATTGCGCGTGATGCTTGGGAAGCTGTTAAAGCAAAGCGTGGCGGTGTGGTTGAGAAAGTGGATAATAAAAGCATTTTCATTTTAGGTGAAGATGATAAAGGTCCATTTATTGACCATTACACTATGGAGAAAAATTTAAGAACCAATCAAAATACAAATTATATTCAACATCCTATTGTTAAAAAAGGTGATATAGTAAAAGCAGGACAAATTATCGCAGATGGTCCTTCTATGGATCAAGGCGAACTTGCTATAGGTAAAAATGCTTTAATCGCTTTTATGCCTTGGAATGGTTATAACTATGAGGATGCTATAGTTGTAAGTGAGAGAATTATTCGTGAAGATACCTTTACAAGCGTGCATATTTATGAAAAAGAAATTGAAGCAAGAGAACTAAAAGATGGTATAGAAGAAATTACCAAAGATATCCCAAATGTAAAAGAAGAAGATGTTGCACATCTTGATGAGAGCGGTATTGCAAAAATTGGTACCCATATCAAACCAGGTATGATTTTGGTGGGTAAGGTTTCTCCAAAAGGTGAGGTTAAACCAACTCCTGAAGAAAGACTTTTAAGAGCGATTTTTGGAGAAAAAGCAGGACATGTTGTGAATAAATCACTTTATGCAACCGCTTCTTTAGAGGGCGTTGTTGTGGATGTTAAAATTTTCACTAAAAAAGGCTATGAAAAAGATGATCGTGCAATAAAATCTTATGATAAGGAAAAAATGGCTTTAGAAAAAGAACATCATGATAGACTTTTGATGATGGATAGAGAAGAAATGCTTCGTGTTTGTGCTCTTCTTTCCAAAGCCCCTTTAAATAGCGATCAAAAAATTGGAGATAAAAATTATAAAAAAGGACAAACCGCAGATATTAGCGAACTTGAAAAAATCAATCGTTTTACTTTAACAACTTTGATTAAAGCTTATTCTAAAGAGATTCAAAAAGAATACGATGATTTAAAAAATCATTTCCAAAATGAGAAGAAAAAATTAAAAGCAGAACACGATGAAAAGCTTGAAATTTTAGAAAAAGATGATATTTTACCAAGTGGGGTAATTAAGCTTGTTAAAGTTTATATTGCTACAAAGAGAAAGCTTAAAGTCGGTGATAAAATGGCAGGACGTCACGGAAACAAAGGTATAGTTTCAACTATAGTTCCTGAAGTGGATATGCCTTATTTACCAAATGGTAAAAGTGTGGATATTGCACTTAATCCACTTGGCGTTCCAAGTCGTATGAATATAGGCCAAATTTTAGAAAGCCATTTGGGTTTAATTGGACTTAGACTTGGAGATCAGATTCAAGAAATTTTTGACAGAAAGCAAAAAGATTTTCTTAAAGAATTAAGAGCAAAAATGCTTGAAATTTGTTCTATTCCAAGACTTGCAAGCGAAAAAGAATTTATTAAAAGCTTAAGCGATGAAGAGCTTTTAAACTATGCTAGAGACTGGAGTAAAGGAGTTAAATTTGCTACTCCTGTTTTTGAAGGTGTAAATATAGAAGAATTTAGCAAGCTTTTTGAAATGGCCAAGATAGATATGGACGGCAAAACAGAACTTTATGATGGACGCACGGGTGAGAAAATCGCAGAGCGTGTTCATGTAGGATGTATGTATATGCTAAAACTCCACCACTTGGTTGATGAGAAAGTTCACGCAAGAAGTACAGGACCTTACAGCTTAGTTACCCAGCAGCCTGTGGGTGGTAAAGCACTCTTTGGGGGACAAAGATTTGGGGAGATGGAAGTTTGGGCACTTGAAGCTTATGGAGCGGCTCATACTTTAAGAGAAATGTTAACTATCAAATCAGACGATGTAGAAGGTAGATTTAGCGCTTATAAAGCATTGACAAAAGGTGAAAATGTTCCAGCAACGGGAATCCCTGAAACATTTTTTGTATTAACCAATGAGCTTAAATCTCTTGCTTTAGATGTTGAGATTTTTGATAAGGATGAAGATAATGAGTAAATTTAAAGTAATAGAAATCAAAGAAGATGCAAGACCTAGGGATTTTGAAGCGTTTCAACTAAGACTTGCAAGTCCTGAAAAAATCAAATCATGGTCTTATGGAGAAGTAAAAAAACCAGAAACTATCAATTATAGAACCTTAAAGCCTGAAAGAGATGGGCTTTTTTGTGCAAAGATTTTTGGACCTATAAGAGATTATGAATGTCTTTGTGGTAAGTATAAAAAAATGCGTTTTAAAGGTGTTAAGTGCGAAAAATGTGGTGTTGAAGTAGCAAATTCAAAAGTGCGTCGTTCTAGAATGGGACATATTGAGCTTGTAACTCCTGTGGCTCATATTTGGTATGTTAATTCTCTTCCGAGTCGTATAGGAACGCTTTTGGGTGTTAAGATGAAAGATCTTGAGCGTGTGCTTTATTATGAAGCTTATATCGTTGAAAATCCAGGTGATGCTTCCTATGATAACGAAAGTACTAAAAAAGTAGAATATTGTGATGTTTTAAACGAAGAGCAATATCAAAATTTAATGCAACGCTATGAAAATAGTGGCTTTAAAGCAAGAATGGGTGGAGAAGTTGTTCGTGATTTACTTGCAAATTTAGATCTTGTAGCGCTTTTAAATCAGCTTAAAGAAGAAATGGCGGCTACAAATTCAGAGGCTAAGAAAAAAACCATCATTAAGCGCTTAAAAGTTGTAGAAAATTTCTTAAATTCAAATTTAAACGCCAATACCGATAGCGATGAAGCTGTACCAAATCGTCCTGAATGGATGATGATTACAAATCTCCCAGTTTTACCGCCAGATTTGCGTCCTTTAGTGGCTTTAGATGGTGGGAAATTTGCAGTTTCTGATGTGAATGACTTATATCGTCGTGTTATCAATAGAAATACACGTCTTAAAAAACTTATGGAGCTTGATGCACCTGAAATCATTATCAGAAATGAAAAAAGAATGCTTCAAGAGGCTGTTGATGCACTTTTTGACAACGGTCGTCGTGCCAATGCTGTAAAAGGAGCAAATAAACGCCCATTAAAATCTTTAAGTGAAATTATCAAAGGAAAGCAAGGGCGTTTTAGACAAAACCTACTAGGTAAGAGAGTGGATTTCTCAGGTCGTAGTGTTATTGTTGTGGGTCCAAAACTTAGAATGGATCAATGTGGTTTACCTAAAAAAATGGCTTTAGAGCTTTTTAAACCACATCTTTTAGCTAAGCTTGAAGAAAAAGGTTATGCAACTACAGTAAAACAAGCTAAAAAAATGATAGAAAACAAAACCAATGAAGTTTGGGAATGTTTAGAAGAGGTAGTAAAAGGACATCCTGTTATGTTAAACCGTGCGCCTACTTTGCATAAACTTTCTATCCAAGCTTTTCATCCTGTTTTAGTGGAAGGTAAGGCTATACAACTTCATCCTTTGGTTTGTGCAGCATTTAACGCGGACTTTGATGGGGATCAAATGGCAGTGCATGTACCGCTTTCTCAAGAGGCTATTGCAGAATGTAAAGTGCTTATGCTTTCATCAATGAATATTCTTTTGCCAGCAAGCGGTAAGTCTGTAACCGTTCCATCGCAAGATATGGTTTTAGGAATTTATTATCTTTCATTGGAAAAAGCAGGTGCTAAAGGTTCGCATAAAATTTGTACAGGCATTGATGAAGTGATGATGGCGCTTGAAAGCAAGTGTTTGGATATTCATGCGAGCATACAAACTATGATAGATGGTAGAAAGATTACTACTACAGCAGGAAGATTGATTATTAAATCCATTTTACCTGATTTTGTGCCTGAAAATAGTTGGAATAAAGTCTTAAAGAAAAAAGACATTGCCGCGCTTGTGGATTATGTTTATAAACAAGGTGGTTTAGAGATTACAGCAAGTTTCTTGGATAGACTTAAAAATTTAGGTTTTGAGTATGCAACGAAAGCAGGTATTTCAATTTCGATTGCAGATATTATTGTTCCTAATGACAAGCAAAAAGCTATCAATGAAGCAAAAAAACAAGTAAGAGAAATTCAAAATTCTTATAATCTCGGTTTGATTACTTCAGGGGAAAGATACAATAAAATCATTGATATTTGGAAAAGTACAAACAATGTTCTTTCAAAAGAGATGATGAAGCTTGTAGAAAAAGATAAAGAAGGTTTTAACTCTATTTATATGATGGCAGATTCTGGTGCTAGGGGTAGTGCGGCTCAAATTTCTCAGCTTGCTGCGATGAGAGGACTTATGACTAAACCTGATGGTTCTATTATCGAAACGCCTATTATTTCGAATTTCCGTGAAGGGCTAAATGTTCTTGAATACTTTATTTCAACCCACGGTGCTAGAAAAGGTCTTGCAGATACCGCTCTTAAAACAGCAAACGCGGGTTATTTGACAAGAAAACTCATCGATGTTGCACAAAATGTAAAAATTACCATTGAAGATTGTGGAACGCATGAAGGTGTTGAAATCAATGAAATCACCGCAGATAGTTCTATTATAGAAACTTTAGAAGAAAGAATTTTAGGTAGGGTTTTAGCTGAAGATGTGATCGATCCTATTACAAATTCTGTGCTTTTTGCAGAAGGTACTTTAATGGATGAGGAAAAAGCAAAAATTCTTGGAGAAAGCGGTATAAAAAGTGTCAATATTCGCACTCCTATTACCTGCAAAGCTAAAAAAGGAATTTGTGCAAAATGTTATGGTATCAATCTTGGCGAAGGTAAATTAGTAAAACCAGGTGAAGCAGTAGGAATTATTTCCGCTCAATCTATCGGCGAGCCAGGGACGCAGCTAACTCTAAGAACTTTCCACAGCGGGGGGACTGCAAGTACGGATTTACAAGATAGACAAGTAAGCGCACAAAAAGAAGGTTTTATAAGATTTTATAATCTTAAAACTTATAAAAACAAAGAAGGTAAAAATATCGTAGCAAATCGTAGAAATGCGGCGATTTTGCTTGTGGAGCCAAAAATCAAAACTCCATTTAAAGGTGTGATTAATATAGAAAATATTCATGAAGATGTGATTGTTTCTATTAAAGATAAAAAACAAGAAGTAAAATACATATTAAGAAAATACGATCTTGCTAAACCAAATGAATTAGCAGGTGTAAGTGGCAGTATAGATGGAAAACTTTATTTGCCATATCAAAGCGGTATGCAAGTAGAAGAAAATGAAAGTATCGTAGAAGTGATTAAAGAGGGTTGGAATGTACCAAATCGTATCCCTTTTGCGAGTGAAATTTTAGTAGAAGATGGCGAGCCCGTGGTACAAAATATCAAAGCAGGCGAAAAAGGAACGCTTAAATTTTATATCCTTAAAGGCGATGGTTTAGATAGAGTAAAAAATGTTAAAAAAGGTGATATTGTTAAAGAAAAAGGATTCTTTGTAGTGATTGCTGATGAAAATGATAGAGAAGCAAAAAGACACTATATTCCAAGAGAATCTAAGATAGAATTTAACGATAGTGAAAAAATCGATGATGCAAATACTATCATTGCAAGTGCTCCTAAAAAAGAAAGAAAAGTGATTGCAGAATGGGATGCTTATAATAATACTATCATTGCAGAAATTGATGGTGTTGTAAGCTTTGAAGATATTGAAGCAGGTTATAGTGCCGATGAGCAAATTGATGAAGCTACAGGTAAGCGTTCTTTAGTGATTAATGAGTATTTGCCAAGCGGAGTTAGACCAACTTTGGTAATCGCAGGAAAAGGTGATAAGGCTGCGCGTTATCAGCTTGAACCAAAAACCGTTATTTTTGTTCATGATGGTGATAAAATCGCTCAAGCAGATATTTTAGCAAAAACTCCAAAAGCTGCAGCTAAATCAAAAGATATTACAGGAGGTCTTCCAAGAGTTTCTGAACTTTTTGAAGCAAGAAAACCAAAAAATGCGGCTGTGATTGCAGAAATTGATGGTGTTGTTCGTTTTGATAAACCTTTGCGTTCCAAAGAAAGAATCATTATCCAAGCAGAAGATGGAACAAGTGCTGAGTATTTAATCGATAAATCAAAACATATTCAAGTAAGAGATGGCGAGTTTATCCATGCAGGTGAAAAACTTACAGATGGAGTTGTTTCAAGTCATGATGTGCTTAAAATTTTGGGTGAAAAAGCCTTGCATTATTATTTGATTTCTGAAATTCAACAAGTTTATCGCGGACAAGGTGTTGTGATTTCTGATAAACATATAGAAGTTATCGTTTCTCAAATGCTAAGACAAGTAAAAGTTGTAGATAGTGGACATACGAAATTTATCGAGGGTGATTTGGTTTCAAGACGTAAATTCCGTGAAGAAAACGAAAGAATCATTAGAATGGGTGGAGAACCTGCTATTGCTGAGCCTGTGCTTTTAGGTGTAACAAGAGCAGCGATTGGAAGCGATAGTGTGATTTCTGCAGCTTCATTCCAAGAAACTACTAAAGTTCTAACCGAAGCAAGTATAGCGGGTAAATTTGACTACTTAGAAGATTTAAAAGAAAATGTTATTCTAGGTAGAATGATACCTGTTGGAACAGGGCTTTATGGTGAACAAAATTTAAAACTTAAAGAACAAGAATAAAACTCTATTTTATAGCCCTTCTGGGCTATATTTCTTCATTTTCAATCTTTTTAACTAAAATATAAGCAAAATTTAGATATCATCCAAAGTTTATTACATTTTTAAAGAAAGGAATTATTGTGCCTACCATAAATCAATTGGTTAGAAAAGAGCGCAAAAAAGTTTTAGAAAAATCTAAATCTCCAGCGCTTAAAAATTGTCCACAAAGAAGGGGAGTTTGTACTAGGGTTTATACTACAACACCTAAAAAACCAAACTCAGCGTTAAGAAAAGTTGCCAAAGTAAGACTTACTAGTGGCTTTGAAGTGATCAGCTATATCGGCGGTGAAGGTCATAACTTGCAAGAACACAGCATTGTTTTAGTGCGTGGTGGTAGGGTAAAAGACTTACCAGGGGTTAAATATCACATCGTTCGTGGTGCTCTTGATACAGCAGGTGTTGCAAAAAGAACAGTTTCTCGTTCTAAATATGGTGCTAAACGCCCTAAAGCAGGCGCTGCAAAATAATCATTCATACAGACAAATCCGTTAGATTTGATTTTGTTTGAGTAAAATTTAAAATTTGAAGGAAAAATAATGAGAAGAAGAAAAGCTCCGGTAAGAGAAGTCTTGCCTGATCCGATTTATGGTAATAAAGTAATCACAAAATTTATTAATTCTTTAATGTATGATGGCAAAAAAAGCACAGCTACAACAATTATGTATGGTGCTTTGGAAGCTATTGATAAAAAAGGTGGCGAGAAAAAAGGTATTGATATTTTTAATGATGCGATTGAAAATATCAAGCCTTTATTAGAGGTGAAATCTCGTCGTGTAGGTGGCGCAACCTATCAAGTTCCAGTAGAAGTTCGCCCTGCTAGACAACAAGCTTTGGCGATTCGTTGGATTATTTCTTTTGCAAGAAAAAGAAGTGAAAGAACTATGATTGATAAACTTGCAGCTGAGCTTTTAGATGCTGCTAATAGCAAAGGTGCTTCATTTAAGAAGAAAGAAGATACTTATAAAATGGCTGAAGCAAATAAAGCATTTGCTCACTATCGTTGGTAAGAAGGAGTGTGTATGTCAAGAAGTACTCCTTTAAAAAAAGTTAGAAATATCGGTATTGCTGCTCACATCGATGCGGGTAAAACGACTACATCTGAAAGAATTCTTTTCTTTACAGGCATGAGTCATAAAATCGGTGAAGTTCATGATGGTGCTGCAACTATGGACTGGATGGAGCAAGAGAAAGAGCGTGGGATTACTATCACTTCTGCGGCTACAACTTGTTTTTGGAAAGACCATCAAATCAACCTTATTGACACTCCAGGCCACGTTGATTTTACAATTGAAGTTGAAAGATCTATGCGTGTTCTTGATGGTGCTGTTGCGGTATTTTGTTCAGTGGGTGGGGTGCAGCCTCAAAGTGAAACAGTTTGGAGACAAGCAAATAAATATGGTGTTCCAAGAATAGTATTTGTAAATAAAATGGATAGAATCGGTGCAAATTTCTACAATGTAGAAGATCAAATTCGCAACCGTTTAAAAGCTAATCCAGTTCCACTTCAAATTCCAATTGGTGCTGAGGATAATTTTAAAGGCGTAATCGATCTTGTAACTATGAAAGCTTTAGTTTGGGAAGATGATACTAAGCCAACGGATTATGTAGAAAAAGAAATTCCAGCTGAACTTAAAGAAAAGGCAGAAGAATATCGCACAAAAATGATAGAAGCAGTTTCTGAAACTTCAGATGAGTTGATGGAAAAATATTTAGGCGGAGAAGAATTAAGCCTTGAAGAGATTAAAACAGGGATTAAAGCAGGATGTTTAAGTCTTTCTATCGTTCCTATGCTTTGCGGTACAGCGTTTAAAAATAAAGGGGTTCAACCTTTGCTTGATGCTGTTGTGGCTTATTTACCAGCTCCTGATGAAGTGGCAAATATCAAGGGTGAATATGAAGATGGCACAGAAGTTTCTGTAAAATCAACTGATGATGGCGAGTTTGCAGGACTTGCATTTAAAATCATGACAGATCCATTTGTAGGACAACTTACTTTCGTGCGTGTTTATCGCGGTTGTTTGGAAAGTGGTTCTTATGCGTATAACTCAACTAAAGATAAAAAAGAAAGAATTGGTCGTTTGTTAAAAATGCACTCTAACAAAAGAGAAGAGATTAAAGTGCTTTACGCAGGCGAAATTGGTGCTGTTGTAGGACTTAAAGATACTTTAACAGGGGATACTCTTGCAAGTGAAAAAGATAAGGTAATCCTTGAAAGAATGGATTTTCCAGATCCAGTTATTTCTGTTGCAGTTGAGCCAAAAACTAAAGCTGATCAAGAAAAAATGTCTATTGCTTTAAATAAATTAGCACAAGAAGATCCAAGTTTTAGAGTTTCTACAGATGAAGAAAGTGGTCAAACTATCATTTCAGGTATGGGTGAGTTACACCTTGAAATTATCGTTGATAGAATGCTTCGTGAATTTAAAGTTGAAGCTGAAGTAGGTCAACCACAAGTTGCTTATCGCGAAACTATTAGAAAAACTGTTGAACAAGAATACAAATACGCTAAACAATCAGGTGGACGTGGTCAGTATGGACATGTATTCTTACGCCTTGAACCACTTGAGCCAGGTAGTGGATATGAATTTGTTAATGATATCAAAGGTGGGGTAATTCCAAAAGAATACATTCCTGCAGTTGATAAAGGTGTTCAAGAAGCATTACAAAATGGTGTTTTAGCAGGTTATCCTGTGGAAGATGTTAAAGTAACTGTTTATGATGGAAGTTATCACGAGGTGGATTCATCTGAGATGGCGTTTAAGCTTGCTGCTTCTATGGGCTTTAAAGAAGGCGCTAGAAAAGCAGGTGCTGTAATCTTAGAGCCTATGATGAAAGTTGAAGTAGAAACTCCTGAAGATTATATGGGTGATGTTATTGGCGATCTTAACAAACGCCGCGGTCAAGTAAATAGCATGGATGAGCGTGGCGGAAATAAAATCATTACAGCATTTTGTCCTTTGGCTGAAATGTTTGGTTATTCTACTGATCTTAGAAGTCAAACTCAAGGTCGTGCGACTTATTCTATGGAATTTGATCACTATGATGAAGTTCCTAAAAATGTTGCGGATGAAATCATCAAAAAAAGAAACGGTTAAATTGTTAGCGGGATTTTTCCCGCTTTCTGTCCTCGTAGCTCAGCAGGATAGAGCGCAAAATTCCTAATTTTGAGGCCGTGAGTTCGAATCTCGCCGTGGACACCAAGTAGTAATTCATTAAGTAATATTAAGATACAAAATACACTATTTTAACAACTTTTCTACATTAAAATTTTTCATTATGATTGAAATTTTTTCTATTTTTTCTTATAATTCTGTAGCCATTTATGTAGCCAAAGTAAAAAAGCTAATTCTGGCTACAAAAATACTAAAAAAAGGTTTTTTAATGCTAACTCAAAAAGATATAGACAATTTAGAAATAAAAGATAAAAGGTATATGATTAGCGTAGGAGAACCAAAAGAATTATATGTCCGAGTTAATCCAACGGGTAAAAAAGTTTTTTATTTAAGAGCTTCAAAATTTAAAAATTTTATAACAATAGGGGAATGCCAAAAAGGTGTTTTAAATGTTACAAATGCAAGAGAAAAAGCAAAAGATCTTTTAAAGTCAATGTATGATGGAAAATTTATCGGTAAAAATGATAAGGTTATGACACTTGAAAAAGCAAATTTTCTTTATGTTGATATAAAATCTAAAAAATTAAATTCAGCTACAATCAAAAAAGAACAGTCAATTTTTAAAAAATATATTATTCCCACTTTGGGACAAAAAGATATAAATGAATTGAAAAAAGATGATTTTCTACCTATTTATGATTTAATGCAGAAAAAAGGAATATACGAAACAATAAAGAAAAATATATCTTTGCTATGTAGGATATTTGAGATTAGTAGGCAAAGAGGTGACTTAAAAACAGATATAATACTTCAATTGAAAGATTTAAAGAAATTTTATAATGAAGCAAATCACAATAAAGTTAAACATTTTAAAGCTATAGTAGAAGAACAAGAAATAAAAAATATGTTAGAATGTATGAAAGAATATAAAAATCATCCACGGACAAATACAACTATAATTAATGCAATTTATTTTACGCTTTTAACAGCACAAAGAAGTAAAAATATTCGATTTGCTAAATGGAGTGATATTGACTTTGAAAACAATCTTTGGATTATAAAAGCAGATGAAATGAAAGTAAGAACTAATGGTGATAATATTATCCCTTTAAATAAATATGCTTTAAAGATACTAGATATGCAAAGAATTTTAAATGGAGATAAAAAGTATATTTTCGCTAATAATAATGGAACTATTAGCGAGAATTTTGCTGTAAGATTTTTTAAATTTTATAATTTAGAGCACACTATACATGGATATCGTTCTACTTTTAGAAGTGTTTATACTAATAAAAGCAATGAGTTAATTCAGCAAGGTATTAGTAAAGATATAGCAGAAATGATATTACATCATATAAGCGGTAATGAAATAGAAAGGGCTTACAACAGAGCCAAGGCAATTGATTTAAGAGTAAAACTTATGCAATGGTATGGAAATTACTTAAACTCTCTTTGTGAGTTTTGCTTTTAATGTCTTTTAGCTTTAAGCCATTTTTCTATTTCTTTTATTTCATATCTTATGGATTTTCCTATGCGAATGTAAGGTATTTTACCATCTTGTCTTAACTTAAATAATGATGTTATACTAACTCCTAAATATTCGCTCAATTCTTTTTCTCTAAAATATTTTTTAACCATTTTCAACTCCTAATCTTTTATCTATAATTTCAAAAATAGTATCCTTGTAATAATTCCAAAGCCATTTCTGTTCTTCATCTTCTAAATCATCAACGCTTAAATTACGCCATTCTTTTATTGTTTTAGTATCACAACCTAAATTCATCATAGTTTTTGTAAAAGTCATAACATAGGTATCCAAGACAACGCTAAAGATATTTTTCATATCTCCTATACAATCCCTAATATCTACATTTTCAAATATACAATTTTCAAATTCTGTTCTTAGAAAATTACAAAAATGAAAACTTGCTCCGCTGAAATCACAATCTATAAAAGATGCATTCTTGCTTGAAATATCATTTAAATTAGCGTTTTTAAAACTAGCACCATTTATAAATGCATTATTAAAATCTAATTCACTTAAATTTATATTTTCCAAGTTTGCATTATTTAAAGAAATCCCTTCTAAAATACAACACTCAACTAATTCTTTTTCGCTTTTCCTATCATTTTCGATAATGATAGTTTCATCAAGTCTTTTTAAAATTCCCATTTTAACTCCTTAATTCTTTTTTTCCATTTTTCTTCGTATTTTTCATAATTTTGCCAATACTTAAGCTCTTTTTCTAATTTATTTAAAACAGCTTCAAAAACAGTATCTTTTCCTATTTTTTCGGCAACTAAACTCATTTCCCATTCTTTTATGCAAAGAATTCCATAATCCTTGGCTAGTATTTTCCTAAGCTCCAAAAGTTCTTTTTCACTAAGCTTTCTTTTAAAGCTTAACTGCTTTTTCTTTTCTAAGTCGTATTTAAGGGCTTTGATTTTGTTTTCATATTTTTCCTTTTGTTGTTTAAGTTGAGACTTGTAACCTAGGCTTTGCCTAAATGCTAGTTTTTGCATTTGCTCTTGTTCTAGGTTTTTAAGCTTTTCTTTCATTTGATAAAAAGCAAAAACTAAAACTTTTTTAGCATTTCTAACACTTTCGCTATTTTTCATATAAGTTAAAAGTAGTGTTGCTTGTTGTTCGTTTAAGAAATAAATCTTTTTGTTAGTCTTTGCTATTTTTTGAAGTTCAAAGCCTAGTTCCCCAAAACATTCTAAATCTTGCTTGTAATTTCTTATAAGTCTTTGTATGGAATTTATATCTACTTTAGATATTGTAGAAATTTTATTTTGGTCTGTAACTAAACCGCCATTTAAAGAATAAACTAAATCATTCATAATATAATCCTTTTTCAATGTTTAATTATTGAAATAATACTATATTAATAATGATTTGTCAATACTATTTAATTATTTTTTCATAAAAATAATAATGATGTAGCATTGAAATTAGATTAACGCTCGGATTTTAAATCCGTTCGTTTTTAATATCATCAATAAAAAGATACATTATATACTGGTTTAAAGACACTCCAGCTTTTTCAGCTTTTTTTTCTAGTTTGTCTTTTAGCTCATTTGGAATTTTAATCTGTAAATTATAACTCCCCTTACTTTCTTTCTCTTCTGCCATATTACTCCTTTCTTTAAATAAATTTATAAATAATAAAAGCTAATGCTATTATAATCAACCACATGTATATTCTATCGTAATTATTTTTTATAAAAAATACATATTTGTTTTTCTTTTTTAATAACTCCCTTTCTCTATCCAAAGCTTCAAAATATAATTTATCATTTTCTTCCTCGTAAATTTCTATTTCTTGTTTTAATTTGTTGTTTTCTTCTATTAGTCTATTATTTTCATTTTCATAATCTTTTATCTCTTCCTCTATTTCTTGTAATGTTTTATTCATACTTATGCCTTTTATTAATCTTTTTGAGCAATAAGTCTCTTTTGTTTAGCAATTCTTCATTTTCTATTCTTAGTTCTTCGTTTTCTTTTTTAATAATTTCTAATTTGCTTAATGCCTTTTTCTCTTTAGATGGCATAAAAAAAGCAATAATGTAAATCGGGCTCAATAATAAGTGCAATAATATTTCAAACAAAAAACTTATAATTCCAATAGGAATCATTAACAAACATCCTAAAAGACTATCAGCTTCTCTTTTATATCCAAGAATAGCTAAAAGTATCAAAAATAAAAGTATTGCTATAATTACTTCAATCATCTTTAAATATTTCTTTTCTATATTTTTCTAAGTTTTCCATTAATTCTCCTTTATTTAAATAAACTTTTTTCTTGTGTATAACTTGGCTCAATAATGCCTTTGATATCTTCTAAAAAATATTCATTTTCTAAAACTTCCAAATCTTTGCTAATATAGGTTTTAGAAATTAAAACGCCTTTTATCTTATCCCCGTAAGATAGTTTTATACTTCTGTCTTTGAGTTTGTTTTTAAAATTTTCATCATTGATTTTAACTTTTATAACCTTGTCGTTAATAATTTCCCATTTACTTTCTCCGGTTAAATCTGGCTTTTTTATTATAAACGCACCTCGCATTTTACTTATTTGCTCCTTAACCCCATCAGCTGTTTTTGGGTTATAATCAAATGTTTCACTTATTCCATATACTTTTTCTTCAAATATTATCATAGGTTTATGTTTAAACTCCTTTGCTTTATGTGTTAGATCTGATACACAGGTTAATAGATTGGTTTCATTATTGTTGTATCCAAAATCTTTTAAGTCGCTTTTTTCTATAATGTTTTTATATTCTTTTGGAATATCTTGGCATTTTTTATCTTGTATTTTCTCTAAAATCATTTTTTTAGATTTTATAAGTAAATCAGCAAGTAATTCTCTCGGATTGCTAATATAATGTTTTATATCATCATCGCTTATTTTGTTAAGTTTTTCAGCAATCCATATTCTTATAGAGCCTTTTTCTATAGATTTAATTTGAATATTTATATCAATTTCTATACCAAAAACAGATACTAATGAATTATTCAACTTATCAATACTTAGTAAAAAATCTGTAATTTTTTGGAAAAATAATGTAGCATTTTCTTCATTAAAATATTCAAATCTTAACTCATAAGTTTGTTCTGACATGTATTTCTTTCTTTATTTAATAATTATTCTTTTATTATTTTATCAAAATTTTACTTAAGCAAATAGACTTCTTTCTATATGTTTAAACATAATTTCATTAGCACTTTTAAAAAAGTCTTTTTTAATCTCAAAGCCATAAGCT
>NZ_MJWZ01000046.1:0-981 GCF_001762535.1 Campylobacter sp. BCW_6889
TATCCTTTTGCAATCAATTCGAAATTCATTAGCTTTGATTTAAAGAAAATTTTTTATGGCATAGATCTTTGCACAGGAGTTTTTGACACTCATTTTTCCTTTCATTATGAAATAGATCAAAAGCTTGAAGAAAATAAAGAATTTCTTTTAAAAAGACTTTTATCTTATTTGATTATTGATGAGAAAAGAAATGCAACTGCTTTAGAGGATATAAAAGAACAAAAATATATTATAGATGATTATACTTTTTATTTTAAAGAGTTAAAATCTTTAGAACTTAAAAAATGCACTATATATCAACTTCCTTGTAATCATCCTTTGTTTAAAGAGTTTAGAAATAAAGAAAAGCAAATTAGTGCTTTTAAAAAGGATGAAGATAGTCCTATTCATGCTTACAATGAAGCTTTACAAATTTTACAAGATTTTGCTAATGGAATTTACAATACAAGTAAAGATAAAACAGGAAGATATATAGAAGATAAAAATAAAACCAGAAGATTACTAGAAAAACTCAATATCATAGGACAAAACAATCTTAAGGCTATGTATATGGGGATAAATGGAAATAAAGAAAGCTTGAAAGCTATAGGCAAAAGAGAAAATAACACTAGCAAAGCAAGTGCAAATGCTGACATCACATCAGAAACAAAAACTCCGCCTAATTTCATAGGCAGACTAGCTACAACTATAATCATGGAAGATGGTTTATATATAGGATGAAAGGATAAAAATGAGTGAAACTTACGAGATTTATACACCTAATGGTGGTATATTAGATGTAGAAAAAAAACGAATAAAATTTTATTATATGATGGGGGAGCTAAGGTAGGCAAATACACCCAAGAATATTCTAAAGCTTTGTTTGAAGCTGATCGTATATTAAGAACTTCTCCTTATATTAATTATCAACCTAGGTATCTAGATCCTGAATTTCACACAGGGGAGAAATCTACTTTGCTTGAATTTAAAGATTGGCAAAGC
>NZ_MJWZ01000047.1:0-7589 GCF_001762535.1 Campylobacter sp. BCW_6889
TATCCTTTTGCAATCAATTCGAAATTCATTAGCTTTGATTTAAAGAAAATTTTTTATGGCATAGATCTTTGCACAGGAGTTTTTGACACTCATTTTTCCTTTCATTATGAAATAGATCAAAAGCTTGAAGAAAATAAAGAATTTCTTTTAAAAAGACTTTTATCTTATTTGATTATTGATGAGAAAAGAAATGCAACTGCTTTAGAGGATATAAAAGAACAAAAATATATTATAGATGATTATACTTTTTATTTTAAAGAGTTAAAATCTTTAGAACTTAAAAAATGCACTATATATCAACTTCCTTGTAATCATCCTTTGTTTAAAGAGTTTAGAAATAAAGAAAAGCAAATTAGTGCTTTTAAAAAGGATGAAGATAGTCCTATTCATGCTTACAATGAAGCTTTACAAATTTTACAAGATTTTGCTAATGGAATTTACAATACAAGTAAAGATAAAACAGGAAGATATATAGAAGATAAAAATAAAACCAGAAGATTACTAGAAAAACTCAATATCATAGGACAAAACAATCTTAAGGCTATGTATATGGGGATAAATGGAAATAAAGAAAGCTTGAAAGCTATAGGCAAAAGAGAAAATAACACTAGCAAAGCAAGTGCAAATGCTGACATCACATCAGAAACAAAAACTCCGCCTAATTTCATAGGCAGACTAGCTACTACTATAATCATAGAAGATGGTTTATACATGGGTTAAATTAAGAAAGGATAGATAATGAGTGAAACTTATGAGATTTATACACCTAATGGATTAACATTAGATGTGGAAAAAGATACCAATAAAATACTCTTTAAAGAAAATGTTAAGCCCACAGGCAACTATACCGAAGAATATTCCAAAGCGGTTTTTAAATCTTATCATATTATGAAAAACTCCCCCTACAAAGACTATAAACCCCAATACCTAGATCCTGAATTTCACACAGGGGAGAAATCTACTTTGCTTGAATTTAAAGATTGGCAAAGCATATATTTAAAAGATCCTATCAAAGGAAGCATAGCTCCTTGGACTAAAGCAGAAAAAGCTTATTATAAATCTTTAAAAACTAAAAGAGAAAGATATAAATATTTAGCAATAAGAAGTGGATTAAGATCTGTGGTTATAGATATACCCTATGATGCTTATGCTAATGTAGATGAAAAAGGATATTTAATCAATGAAGAATACGCCTATATTTACGATGAAGTAAGTTCTCATCGTGGAACATTAAAATCTTATTCTTTCTTTAATGAATGGGAATTGTCTGCTTTACTTTTGGGAAATATTAAAGCTAGTCCCACAGCTGCCGTAGGATTTAAAGCAAGACAACAACAAGCATTGTTTTTACAAGCTCAACTTGGAGATAAAAATGCTTTTAAAAGTTTAGGTTTAGCAGTATTGTGTTCTAATTCTTTTCTTACAGGGCAACATTGGAATAAGCTTAGAGCAAAAATGATTTACGATTTACACGATCATCATTATGAGAGTTTATTAGATGAATTTGGTATGCTTCCTTTTTTAGATGAGATTATAGGAGCAGATTGGACGATTGATTTAAATAAATATGATTTTGCCTATGATGAAGAAGGCAGGATCATTTGGGCTTTATATGATGATATTGAAAAAGGCAAATTAAAAGATCCAAGAGATATAGATTCTACTCCTGAAAGTAGAAATAAATTTGATGATGCTATGGATGGATACGAAAATGGAATGGTAACAAGATTTGATGTAGATACTCCAAATGATTGGAGTGAACAACAAGCTGCTTTAGATAGAGATACTCTAGTATTAAGCGCCAAATTAGCAGCCCTCACTCCTCCTCAAGGCTATCCTAATGCCCCTTATTATTTTACACCTGAAAGATTAGAATGGATTTATAAAAGAGGATATTTAGACAAACTCCTTGATCCAAGAATTCCTGCTATTTATAGATATAATTTTCCGCAAGAACTTCGAGCTAAAATACTAGCTTATGCTAAAGAGCATAATATCAAAGAGTAAAAATCACTCAAAATCTTTAATATACTTTTCCAATGCTTTGATGGTAAGATTTTCAAAAAGAATCTTATCTTCTTTAATATTATTTTGTATGGCAGCTTCAATATATTTAATAAACATATTTTCTTCCATTTCTTCAAATATTGGAGTATATAATTCTTTTGCGATTAGGCTAAGGGCTAAAATATTGATCAATCTTGTGGATTTGATTAAGGGTATATTATTAATAATACTTTCAAAATCTTTAATGTTGATAGGAGAATAATCATTATTTAATTTAGAGTTTTGTTGTTTTGTTTTAATATCTTTTAAATTTTTTACCAAACTTTTTAAAACATTTTCATATTCTAATGAATTTGGATTTTTTTGAATTATTTCTTTTAAAAAGCTATCATCTGCCTTTTCTTCTTCGATAAATTTATAATCATTATTTTCTAAAATCTCTTTCAACTCTTTATTTTTGTCAAAATTTATACTTGTTTTTCCTCTAGGCTTAATTTCAATTTCATCAAAATGATTGCGTTTTTCAATATCTTCTAAGTATTTTTTATTTTCTTTAATGCTTGCTTCAATGCTTTTTGCATCCACAAATCTAAATTCTAAATTACCGATTTTAAAAATATCGCCTATACTGATTATTATTTCATAGCCACTTGGCATTCTAGAAAAGGACTTATTATAATAAATGTCAGAATCTTCAAAAGCCGCAATTGTAAAAGATCCTTCTTCATAAGATACTATGGCATGGGTATTTTTGATTTGTTCTAGTTTATCTTGAATACGAAAAGTGCAATCATCACCGCTTCCTATAGTTCCACCCTTTGTGTTAAATACAAATGTTTTAGAACCACTAATACATTCGTCATAATTCTCAATAGTAATTCCTATTTCTTCTTTTTCTATCATTGTTTATTTACCCCTGTAATATTTTCTACTATTTTAAGATTATTTAAAATATAAACTATATTATTTAATTCACTAGCACCGTTAATAATTTCAAAGTCAAAATATAAGTTTTTATTATTGTTAAATATAATGCTGTATATAGAATTACTTTTATTATCTTTTATAAACTTATACCATGCCCATTCTCCTTTATATGATTTTGTATAATTTAAATTAGGATTAGAGTAGTTATAGGCTGTAAAATTTAAACTTGTTCCATTATTGAATTTTTCTGCTACAATTTGTAGGGTTTGATTAAGAGTATGATCGTATTGGATATTTTTATTATCATAGCCAAGCTTTATAAAGGAAAAATCCGCACTTAAATCAAGGCTTTGAATAGTAAAATTAACTTTTATATTATCATTACCATTTAGTATGAGACTAGAGAGATTGCCTGCATTGGTGATAAAATCTAAAAATTCTTTAGAGAAATTTAATTTTGAAGCAAATTGAGAATTGACAGAATAGTTATTTTTTCTTTTTACCAAAACATTGTTCAAGTATTTTTTATAAAAACTATTTAATGTCCCATTTCTTCCAAAAAATGTTTTAAAACTATCCATACTAAGATCTGCTACACTCTCATCATTAAAAGGATAATATGGCGCAATATCATTAACAAATGGATTATACACTTCATTAATCCAAGCAGTATTAAATAAAGAAATACCATGATTTTCTATAAAATTCCACGAATAATTAGAAAGCTGACTATAATATCTCTCTAAATCATTAGGTAATTTTTTTATGTTCATTTGAAATACAGCAAAAGGATCATTGGCATCTTTATTGCCTCCAAGAGCATATGAAATTTTTTCTTCAGCGCTTTGGTTATTATTAGAACTAAAATCTATAATTTTATTGGACATATTTGCAATACTTGTATTAAGAATATCTAATATTTTTTCATCATCAGTGCCTTTGCCCACTTCTATATTACCAACACTCAAAAGTGTATTTTTGTTTACTAGCTTATGATATTGTGTGAAAGCATTGCTTACCCCAATAAAATTTGATCTAATTTCCCCAGCATTTAATCCTAAATTGTAGGCTTGAGTTAGTAAAACTGCATCATTTAAATTTGTATTAGAACTAACAATTTTTAACAAAGAATATAAAGGGTTTTCTTTTTTTGATAAGATATTAAGCTCATTAAGCATTGCCTCTTTGGTATTATACCTAACAGGTTGCAATGAAGCGAGTAGATTTTGCCAAGCATTTTGGTATTCACTTAAGTATAATTTTAAAATACCCATAGTCAAAGTGTTTTTATTTTCTTTAAAATTGTTATCTAGCATCCAAGATTCAATATTGATTGCGGTGTCAACTTGTTGATTTAAATCATTTAAAAAGTCCATCATACCAACTTTTGTATATATTTTATCTATAGAAGTTATTTGAGAATTATTTGAAAATACACTATTTGCAGCAAAACCTAAATCCTCTTTTATAAGATATTTTTCTTTAGGTTTATCGCTATTTAAAAAATTAAGAAGAATGTAAATTCTTTGAGTTCTACTTATACTCTCAAGTTTTCTTTTTCCTGTATGTATACTGTTTTCATCTTCTGTAAAAGATTTAAGATTAAATTGTTTAAGCTCATCCACCCCTTCTAGAAAGTCATCTTTAGAGATTGAATACTTACTTAAAGTATTCCAATTCTCGTTAATCCAAATTTTTAGTATTTCTTTATTAAAATATTTTTGTTTAAACAAAGATCTATACATATATAATGTTTTGATTAAATTTTCTTTATTTGTATCGGTAAGTAAAGTATATTCCATTTCTTTTAATAAAGTATTTTTTAACACATCTTCATTCAGTTTATAATAAAGTTGTTTAGCTTCTTTAAATCCTTTGTATGAGAGATTTAGATTTAAATATTGAAATATATTATTATCTTGCCAAAGTTCAGGATAAGTATTTAAAATATTTCTCAATTCAATTAAGAAGTCAGCTTTTTGTTTAATATTTAAATTTTGATAATCTTGATCTTTAAGAAGCAATTGTAAAGATCTTAAGGTATTTTGGCTTTTTTCGAATTCTTTATTGTTTTTACTTATAAAATAAGAAGATATAGCATATGTTCCAAAGCTTATGATTAAAATTATAATTAAAAAAGATAATTTTTTAGAATAAGATTTCATAGCGCTTAAAGAATAATCTGTAAAAATTAAATCTTCGAGCAGTGATTTAACAAAATAGCTTTGTTTATTATGTATAATATTGGATTTTGATAATACTTTTTTGCAGTTATATTTCTCACATATGGCATCGAGTAAGAAATTTCTAGGAATATTTTCTTGATAGGCGCTAACAAAATAAACTCCTCTAAGATAAGAATTATTTTTAAGCTTATTTTCTTCTTGTACTTCCAAAATAAAAGTCTTTGCTAATGCAAATAAATTATCAAATTGTTTTAAAAATAAGTAGCTTTTATTTTTATTTTCCATATTGTAAATATGGGAATTTTTACTCATTAAAGAGCATAATAATGAATCACTTAATTCTTTAAATTCATTATTTAAAAATTCTTCACTTAAGATTTTATCAAAAGATAATCCTAAAATTTTATCCGAAATTTTTTTATCGAAAATATCAAAATACTCTTTCATGCCTTCCATCAAGTCAAGTTTTGAAAAAACTATATAGATGGGCAACTTTAAATTCAAAGTTTTTTCACATTCGTTTACTCTTTTTGTTAGATATCTAATAAGATTTTTGGAATACTCCTTAGGATTATTTAAGAAAAGGACAGTATCAACAACTAAAATAATTCCATTTAGTTTGCTATGAAAAAAATTTTTATTGAGAAAAGTAAGGAATTTTTTCCATATATTTTTTTTAATTAAAAAATCTCTATTTTTATCTATATCATCTTCGGGTATTTCATCGCTACTTGTAGGCTTAAAAAATTCTTCTTGTGAAAAATAGTTTCCTTCTGTATCTAACAAAGCACCTTTTTTTGATACATAAAGTGCAAAATTTCTAGTAGACTTATGGAATTTTTTATAAGACTCTAAACTATCGCTAAGTGGATATTCGATGTTAGAATAATTGATAAAAGTGCTTTTTCCAGCCCCTTCATTTCCTATGATGATAATTAAGGGTAAATTTTTTGTTTTTAAATCATTCTTCCATGTTTCTTTGGCATCTTTAAGAGATAAAAAGAAGTTTCTTTTAGATTTGTAAATAAACTCATCAGCTTCTTTTTTTAGGTCTTTAAATTTTAATCTTTTTTCACTTTTTAAAGAAGATATAAAATTTATAATAGGCTTTAATAAAAAAAATAAAAAAACAATAAGCCAAATTATCAAGATAATACTAAATCTTAAAAATGAGCTACTAAAAATATATATGTCGTTAAAAGCTATTAAAGGACCCCAAAACCAAAATAAAACACTAAAAAGAAAAATACAACAAAGTAAAAAAGCAGTTATAAATAATCTTGATTTTATAAAATCAAATATTTTTTTAAACATCGTTATTCCTTATTTAAAGTAAAAACAAATAAATATTAATATCAATATACAAATATTTTACAAAAATTTATATAGATTAAGATTAAAATGATACAATTTTGAATGTTAAAAAAAATTAAAGGAGGTTCTTTTTATGGCTGAACCAGCGTTTATAAGAATTGAAGGTTCCACACAAGGTTTGATTTCAAGTGGTGCATCTACTGAAGCGAGTATTGGCAATAGATATAAATCAGGTCATGAAGATGAAATCATGGCGCAAGAGGTATCTCATATCGTAACTGTACCCGTTGATCAGCAAAGTGGGCAACCTTCTGGACAAAGAGTTCATAAGCCCTTTTCTTTTACTTGCTCATTGAATAAGTCCGTGCCTTTGTTATATAATGCACTTACCAAAGGAGAAAGACTTCCAACAGTCGAAGTTCATTGGTTTAGAACTGCAGCAAGTGGCGGATCTGAACATTTTTTTACTACAAAATTGGAAGATGCAATTATTACAAATATTGAATTAATAATGCCAAATGCACAAGAGTCAAGTAATCATGATAAAACCGAGCTTTTAAAAGTTTCAATGAGTTATAGAAAAGTAGTTTGGGAACATACTGCTGCTGGAACTAGCGGAAGTGATGATTGGAGAGAAGGTAAAGCTTAATTATAATTATCTTAAAAAATCCCGACTAAAATGCGTAATTATAGTCGGGGTTATATCTTAAAAATATATTTTGTTTTCTTGGTTTTAATTACAAAACTACTTTCTAAATTATAATACTATTTATTCATACATGAAATCATTTATCTTAATGAGCAATTTTTGTCTTCTATGTTTGGATGCTAGCGAGCTAATCTTTATCAAACCACAAAATTACATCTTAATTTTAATAAAATAGAGAATCTAAGGAGATAACCCATGACATATATATTACTTCTTATTATAATTTCTACTATTCTTTCTTATCTTATATTAAAATTTATTTATAAAATCATCTTTAAATCTACAAAAAGCGTTTCAAAGTTTTTAGTCTTTCTTGGAAGTATAGGCTTAATTATCTTTTATTATACTCCTTATTCTTATTATTTAGAGCCTAGTTATTGGCAATTTAGGAATATGTGTAAGTTAAATGAACTTCCTAAAGTATAATAAGATTCTAGGGTATTTTG
>NZ_MJWZ01000048.1:0-4008 GCF_001762535.1 Campylobacter sp. BCW_6889
GTAGCTAGTCTGCCTATGAAATTAGGCGGAGTTTTTGTTTCTGATGTGATGTCAGCATTTGCACTTGCTTTGCTAGTGTTATTTTCTCTTTTGCCTATAGCTTTCAAGCTTTCTTTATTTCCATTTATCCCCATATACATAGCCTTAAGATTGTTTTGTCCTATGATATTGAGTTTTTCTAGTAATCTTCTGGTTTTATTTTTATCTTCTATATATCTTCCTGTTTTATCTTTACTTGTATTGTAAATTCCATTAGCAAAATCTTGTAAAATTTGTAAAGCTTCATTGTAAGCATGAATAGGACTATCTTCATCCTTTTTAAAAGCACTAATTTGCTTTTCTTTATTTCTAAACTCTTTAAACAAAGGATGATTACAAGGAAGTTGATATATAGTGCATTTTTTAAGTTCTAAAGATTTTAACTCTTTAAAATAAAAAGTATAATCATCTATAATATATTTTTGTTCTTTTATATCCTCTAAAGCAGTTGCATTTCTTTTCTCATCAATAATCAAATAAGATAAAAGTCTTTTTAAAAGAAATTCTTTATTTTCTTCAAGCTTTTGATCTATTTCATAATGAAAGGAAAAATGAGTGTCAAAAACTCCTGTGCAAAGATCTATGCCATAAAAAATTTTCTTTAAATCAAAGCTAATGAATTTCGAATTGATTGCAAAAGGATAGGTTACAAAATGATCTCTTATAACCGCTAAAGGAGAATCATCTTTGAAGGTGTAAAGCTGATAAACAATGCTTTCATATTGTTCTTGTAGGGCTTTAAAATTTGTTGGAAAGAGATAATTTAAAAAAATACCCACAAATTCTCCAGCCACAATAGAAGCAAGGTCAAGTTTATTTAGCTTAGCATAAGTATAAATAGTATATTTTTGAGTTTGTATATCCATGCTATGCATAAGAGCAATTTTAGATATATTGCTTTCTTGATTAGAGTATATAAATAATTGTTTCATATATTTATCACTCCAATAAATCTTAATTTGTTTTTCATTAAAGTATTCTTTTATCTTTGTGATAAATAGATTTAAACCGGATGTATTTTTTTGTATTATTAAATTGGATTTTATCTCTTGTGCTAAAATCATTTGGATTTTAGTATGAATTAATTCTTTTTCTATTTGTTGCAAGCGTGCTTTTATTATTAAATTAGATTTTATGTGTATATGATATATACTATTCTTTTTTGGAGGTGCAAAAATACCAAGCTGTTCTTTAAAAAATTCTTTAAATCCTTCTTTGTTTATTTTAATACAAGCTTGAATAACATATTCTATTGTTTTTAAAAAATTAAAATCCCACAACATTTGAGCTGTAAAGCTGATAAAAGGACTAGCACTTAATAAAATTTTTAACATTGCATAAGTAAATATTTCACTTGTTTTTTGTTCTTTTGCCTTATTTAAATATTCTTTTCCATACATCTGCTCCAAAAGCTTTGATAAATCTGATATTTGTTTCTCTATATCCATCCATGCAACAAAAGCTCGTTGCGTTTCTTCGTCTAAATTCATAAATTCTTTAATGCATTTTTGTTCATCTAAATGATACATTTGCTTTAATTTGATTATTTTTTTATCTAATGTATTTGTTGTATCTAAATCTTTTGATAATTCATTAAAAAAATCATCTATAGTTATCGAATTATCATTTTCCACAAAAGAATAATCTTTTTTGTCAAGTATTTTTAATAATTGCGATACAACTTCATATGCTGTAATATTTGTTGGCTCATTATTTACATATATTGGACATTCATCTGTCCATAAAACATAAGTTTCCTCTAAGTATTTTATATATACAAAATTACTGCCTCCATATTTTTTCAAATCCAAATTGATATTTGGAAAAATAAGCTTAGCTTGATACAAGACAAATGAAATAAATAAACATTCCATTAAAGAATAGTTCCCAAATGAAGATTTATCCGATTTTTCAAAAAACTCTTTTTTCAAAAAAGTTAAATATTGATGAGCTATCTTCTTTTCTTTTTCTATGATGGATTCTTTGGCTTCGTTTTGTTTAAAGAATTTTTTGATATAAAAATAAGGAAGCCATTTTTTATCATTTATTTTTTTATTGTAGTCAATATAAGCTAAAATGTTTATTCGTTCGCAATGTCGTAAATTTTCCGTCTTTTTTACTATTTCTATCATTGGCTCATTTTCTGATATTGCTAATTTTTCTTTAGCTGTTTTTGCGAATTCTGGTAGCTTCTGCGGTGTAGCAACAAAATTTGTTAAATATTTATAAACCTTTTGCATATCTTCATAAGCTTTTTTACTATTCTCATAAGCTTCTTTGGATATTTTCACAAAAGGGCTTAATTGTAAAATATAAGGTTCATTTTCATCTTGTGGCATTTCTATGCTATATTCGCTATAATCTCTTGTGCTGTCATAAGTTTTTTTTGAAGTATCAATATTTTTTTTAATTCTTCTGTATTTATCTTGTATATTATAGTTGGCGATTTCTTGAGTTAAACTTTCACTAAGTCCTGCATTGTATTTATTGGGGATATTTGAAATAATCAAATAATTTTTACTCATTTTAGTTGTATTTAAATCTATTTGTGCATTTTGATTTTTTTGTGCGAAAAATTCAGCTAGTTTACTTGAGTTAAAATTTGGACTTTCTATATAGGAAAAATAAATAAATTGTTTAATATCTTCTTGCAAATTCTTTAAAATAGCATTGTTTTTTAAATACAAATTAGATAATTTTTGCGTTGAAATGAAAGCGGGTAAATTGCTCGATTTTGAATCATTGGGTGTATTTTTATATCCCTTGTCTTTTTGTTCTGGGTTTAAAAAGATTTCACTAAAAATATTTTCAATGCTTTTTATTTCTTCGCTTAAAGTGATTTTATAAGCCAAATTCGAAGCGATATTGCTTTCATCACTTCCAAGATATAATCCAAAACCACTTAAATCAATAATTTCTTTTTTATTAATAATTAAAACACAAGATAACAAGCGAGAATTAATATAATGAATAAACATAGCACATCTAGTGGCTAAAAATGCGGCTAAAGTCGTTAAAAGTGTGCCATAATCTCTTTGAGCAAATTCATAATACTCGCTTGCAGAACCCATTAAAGAAAATAAACCAGCAGCCAAAATAGCTAATCCTGTCCCACCTGTAAGAACAGCTACCACTGTGGCTATTGCAACACCCGCTATAGCACTTAGTATGATTTTAATTTTTTCATATTCTTTTTCTTCGGCAAGTTTTTTAATGTGTTCTAACAACTCATTGATAAATTTTTCATAAGTATTTTTTAAAGTGGGACTTATGCTATTTTTGAAAAAATCCGATTCTATGACATTTCCAATCTTTTCTAAAACTTTTTTCTTAAAATCATCAAATTTCTCACTGCTTATATCATCAGGATCAATGTTTTCGATTAACTCGTCTAAGGTTGTTATATCTTCAGAATCTTTAGCTAGTTCTTTTAAAGTATTGATAAATTCGATACAAAGATTATTTTTATCTGTATGATAAAAAAGATTAAAATCTTTACCTTGTTTCTTGTCTTGAATTTCTTCTTCTAAGTCTTCTAAATAAACTTTAGTGCAAATTTCACTGCTTGATAAATCTTTTAAATTTACATTTTGTCCAGCATCAAGCTCATTAAGGGTATGGATATTTATTTCTATATTATTGTGATTATCACAAGTTTGTTTTAAAATTTCTAGTATTTCCATAGCCAATATTTGATTTTTAGATAGCATTTTTCTTTGATGAAAATCAATATTTTTTAATATAGCGTGTAAAATAGAAAAATTAGGATAAATAAAATCAATCTGTTTAACTTCTTTATTGTTGATTGTTAAATTTTTAATAGTTTGAATTAACTCTGTTTTAGAACTTATAAACATAAAAGATTCCTTATATAAAGCATTATTATATCATTTTTTATTTGCTAATATTTTTTGTCTCTCTATTAATCTCTCCTATCCACCTAAGCACATTGCCCTTATCATCAATCTC
>NZ_MJWZ01000049.1:0-1351 GCF_001762535.1 Campylobacter sp. BCW_6889
TCATTATTATCGCTTATAAAAAAAGCTAGTTAATACTCTCAAATAAGTTATTTTTGTTTTTTTGATAGTTTATTGCCATTTTTTGAATTATTTTCTAAATAATTAAGAAAATTGACTAAAAAAGTCGTTTTTATATCGTTTATTTGCATTTCATCTTGATATTCTAATAAATATTCTACAAATTCTAGTAAAATACGCCTATAAAACAATAAAGTGTTCTTTAAATATATATTATCTATATAAATAAAATTTCATATAATCCGCATACAACATCAGAAATTGATAATAAATATTTATCTTGATTTATCTTATTGATGTTTTTAAGTTTTATTCCAACAATTTCATAAAACTTTAGTTTTATTGTATTTAATTTATCTTCAGTGTAAAAAATTTATATTTTGCAATTGGTCCTTCAAATAATTTTATAGATGTAAAATCTATATTTTCAAGTTCTTTGCTATACAAATAATTATTTATAACTTCTTTTAATTCAACTTACAAAACCAAAGCTAGAATATGATTTTATTTTAGTGGATGAAGCACAGGATATCAACACTTGTGTTATCGACATTGCTCTTAACCAAAAGCAAGCTAAAAAAGTTTTTATAGGAGATACATTCCGAAGCATTTATAAATTCAGAGGTGCTGTAAATTCCTTAGAAGTATTAGCATCTATGCCAAAATCTCATATTTTATATCTAACTCAAAGCTTTAGATGCCCACAAAGCATAGCTACTATTGCCAATTCTTATTTGGGAATTTTAAATGCCCCAAGAGATTTTAAAGGAACGCTAAAACCAAGAAAGGGAAATGATGAAAATGAAGCAAAAGCTATAATATGTAGAACTAATGCTAAACTATTTGATATAGCAGTAGAAAATTTGAATAAAAAATTATTTTTTGTGGGAGGGGTGAATAGTTATAGTTTTGATGAGTTATTAGACATACAAAATCTTCTTTTTAAAAAACACAAATATATCAAAAATCAGTTTATTGCAAAATTTGCCGACTTAAAAGAACTTCTTGAATATATCAACGAAACTAAAGAGGTTGACTTAAAACAAAAAATATTTGTTCTTTTTAAATATGTGCATAGCGATATTATAAAGCTTATTAAAGATATTGAAAAAAGTTGTGTTAAAAAACAAGAACAAGCTGATTTGATATTAAGTACAGGACACAAGAGCAAAGGTTTAGAGTGGAATAATGTTGAAATTATTGATGATTTTTTAAACATCAAGCAAGAACTTGAAGAAAGAGAACAAATTACCATAGCAAAAGAAGAATTAAATCTTTTGTATGTGGCAGTTACAAGAGCTAAAAATTCTTTAAACATTAACAAAGATTATTT
>NZ_MJWZ01000050.1:0-2770 GCF_001762535.1 Campylobacter sp. BCW_6889
AAACCACAAAATTACATCTTAATTTTAATAAAATAGAGAATCTAAGGAGATAACCCATGACATATATATTACTTCTTATTATAATTTCTACTATTCTTTCTTATCTTATATTAAAATTTATTTATAAAATCATCTTTAAATCTACAAAAAGCGTTTCAAAGTTTTTAGTCTTTCTTGGAAGTATAGGCTTAATTATCTTTTATTATACTCCTTATTCTTATTATTTAGAGCCTAGTTATTGGCAATTTAGGAATATGTGTAAGTTAAATGAACTTCCTAAAGTATAATAAGATTCTAGGGTATTTTGGATTAAGTTTGGATACATTAGATTGGGAGGAGCTGAATAGAAGAGCTTATAAAATAAGTAAAGAATAGCAATTCTATTTGCAAAATTTTTAGAGAATATGCAACATATATAGGAGAAATAAAAAAGACTAGATATGATATAATGGCTATTCTGTATAGCAATAAAAAACTTATCTCTAAAGATAACATTACATCAATAATTTTACTTGATACTTGGAATACAAGACGTTACAATTTAGAGTAAGAATCTGTGGCTAGTTATAATATTGAGTGGATAGAGATAGAAGAATATTGCAGTTTGTACTTCAATACAAAGGAGCAAAAATGGACAATAAAGGATTAATCACTAAATTACGAGACAATGCAGAACTTCCTTGGGCAGCCTATGGATATTTTCATTTAGCTAATGAAAGTTATAAGCCAGAGGAAAATAGTAAGGATTGGAAAAGATTAAAATATTTTAGAGATATTAAAGAAGATACAACCCAATCTGTATTCCCCACCCTAATTGATATTCTCAACATAGAATACAAATATTTTAAAGATGAAAAAACAGGAAAGCTAAAAATGGCTTCTTTGATGATGAGTTATTTAGTGGCGACTTCTCCCCACTCCAAGCTAAACAATTCTTTTCTCGCTATGATTTATTAAAACATTGTCCTAATGCAAATTCAGGTTTTTCTGCTACTTTATTTGGAGAAAAAAGAAAACAAATTGATAGTAAAACAAAAGAAGAAGGCTATACCAGTGAATATGGCTATATCAATTATATTTTAGCCATTAGAGGAACAGAAATGGATTTGTTTGTAGCTGATGCTTCTTTAACCATAGGCTCTATACCTAAAGCCCAATATGATGATATGCTAAACTTTTATGAAACTTGTATTAAGATTATCCACAAATCAAAGAAAAAGATTCTCTTACTATTACAGGACACTCTCTTGGAGGCTGTCTAGCACAACTCTTTGCTTTAAGTATCTGTGATGATAGGAATAGAAACAATATCAAAGCTTTATATACTTGTAATGCACCTGGAGCTAGAAAGATAGCACCTCCTTATGATTATATAGTAAAACTCTTTATATTTCACAGCAAAGAACAACAAGAAAGATTTATAAAAGAAGAAATAGAAAATATAGCAAATAGAGCAAGAGATTTAGGCAAAGATAATATTTTCTTAGAAAGTAAGATACGAGAGATATTACACAAGATAATCCAAGAAAAACAAAGTCAATACTATGGGATAACAATGAGTCTTTCTACTCATACAACAATGATGACACTTGATATTAATGCCATTCCTATCTTAGCAGATATTGCACCATATTATAGACAACTTGCTTATAATTATTGGCAACATTTTAAAGAAGATAGGAGAACACCTCAAAATTTTGAACTTAAAGGAGATGAAAGATATATATACAAACTCTCAATTCAAGATTCTATCTTTCATTGTGAATCAAGTAATAATGAATATAAAAATGAATGGTATATCGGCTCTCCTATATCAAAACTAGGGATTAAGCTAGGATTACATCAAGACAATCAATATAGCGATACAACACTGCTTCATACAATCAATACAAGCTCTGGAGTAACAGGGGAGCACTCCATTATCCCCCTTACCCAAACTCTCTATTTTTATTCCTATCTTTTAGAATTAGATGCTAACTATAACAAAGTCAAAGATAAAAGCCTTAGTGAGTGTATAGAGTATCTTAATCATTTTATGAAAAATATTCAAATTTATACAGAAACTTTTGTGTTAAAAAATAATGCTATTAATAATAAAAATTTCGCTCTTAAAAATGGACCTCTTGGACTTTTTAGAAGTTCTCCAGAAAAAATCAATCATTTTGAATATTTTCTTTCATTAATAGCCACCATAATGCAAGAAACAAATGGTATTTTAGAAGAGCTTGGAGATAATTATTATGCAAGCTATAAAGCTCCTACCATTAGTCAAACAAAAATCATAGATTTTATTTTAAAGGTGCAAAAAAAAGAAAAATACATTTTAATTCTTGATAAAAATGATTTTAATAAATACAGAAAAGATTGTTCCTTTATTAATAATCAAGAAAATTTAGCTCATAAAATTGCCATTGGGGAATTTAGAATTTTCATTGTGGTTTATAAAGATATGAAATGTCTTAAAAATATTAATAATATAACAAAAATATATGGATATAATTCAAAAAGTTATAAAATAAAAGATCAAATTTGGGATGAGCAATATTTAGGTGGAGTTTGTAAAATATCACAAGCTTTGTATTTTAATGGAAAAGCTAAAATAGGTATTATTTAGGAAAATTATGATAGGTAAAGACTTTTTATATTCTATTCATAAAGATAAAAAAAGTATTTATTTGTTTTGTGAAAATAAAAGCATCATTGATTGTCAAAGTATTTATGATGAACTTTATAAATTAGAAGCAACGACAGATTTTACTTTTGAAGAACT
>NZ_MJWZ01000051.1:0-1845 GCF_001762535.1 Campylobacter sp. BCW_6889
GCTTTTAGCTAAACTCTCAAAAACAGGTAAAAAATCCTTATCAAATCCGCTAATTTCAATTTTTATAGCCATTTATATCCTTTCTTATATAATTTTTATTTTTATTATACCATAAAGGATTTTGTTGTAAAATTGGAAAAAACTTTTTTTATATATAAAATTACATAAATAAGACAATCAAAATACAATATAAAAGATTAAAGAATAGTAAAAACGGTTTTTTAAAAAAACTAATATAAATATATGGCTAATTATATAATTAATCCTCCTCTAAGCCATCATTAATTCCTGCTTCTGCAAGTTCAAGCTGTTCTTTTTGATACACTTTATCATCTTTGGCATCTTTAAAACCTTTTAATAATAAAGTTTTCATTTGCTCTATATATTCTTGATCTTTACACATATTAATCCTTTTTATTTATCAGGTTTAAAACCACTATCTAAAATTATTTTTGTCATTGCACCTTTAAGTTTATCAAAACGATTTAAAGCTTGCATATTACTAACTCTAAGCAATCTTATTTTATCATCTTTTTTATAAAACACTTTAAAAACTTCATCACTTTGTTTGTGTTTTACCATATCATCTAAAGTAGGACTATCTATGAATTCATATTCTTTGGTAAAATCTTCATTTAAAACATCGAATAAATCTTGAGAAATAACCATTAGGATTAACTGGATCATAAGTATAAGAACTTACTACACATTCTCTCATAGCTTTTTGTATTTCTTCTTGGGATAATTTTT
The DNA here is from genome assembly GCF_001762535.1 of Campylobacter sp. BCW_6889. Taxonomy (NCBI): domain Bacteria; kingdom Pseudomonadati; phylum Campylobacterota; class Epsilonproteobacteria; order Campylobacterales; family Campylobacteraceae; genus Campylobacter; species Campylobacter sp. BCW_6889. The sequence continues at coordinate 751 of NZ_MJWZ01000051.1, forward strand.
TCATAGTGTTTTTCTTTTTTCTTTCTATTATGATATAAATGACTTAATATGTAGTTATGGATTTTTATAAACTTGATTAATTTAACTTCAATTATTAAAACAACTCGCTATGAGAACCTATATTAATACATGTTAAAATAAGTTTATCATCTTGTTTTTGATAAATTAAGAGCAAATCAGGTTTTACATGACACTCTCTAAGCTCTTTAAATTCACCTTTTAGTTTATGATCTTTGTATTTTCTTTCAAGAGTTTCATTGTTAGATAAGCGATAGACTATTTCATCTACTAAGTCTTTTTCTTTTAGCGTTAGCTTCTTATAGTTTTTCTTGTATTCTTTTAAAACTCTAATTTCATATTTCACGCATAGCCTTTTTATACTCATCAAAGTTTTTAAAAGTTTCATGCTCTCCATTTTTCATTTCTTCTAAAGCCTTTTTCATAGAACTTTGTTTTTTCTCTTCTGGAGTATCACATTCTAACAAACAATAAGTAGCTTTTAGGCTTTTAGCTAAACTCTCAAAAACAGGTAAAAAATCCTTATCAAATCCGCTAATTTCAATTTTTATAGCCATTTATATCCTTTCTTATATAATTTTTATTTTTATTATACCATAAAGGATTTTGTTGTAAAATTGGAAAAAACTTTTTTTATATATAAAATTACATAAATAAGACAATCAAAATACAATATAAAAGATTAAAGAATAGTAAAAACGGTTTTTTAAAAAAACTAATATAAATATATGGCTAATTATATAATTAATCCTCCTCTAAGCCATCATTAATTCCTGCTTCTGCAAGTTCAAGCTGTTCTTTTTGATACACTTTATCATCTTTGGCATCTTTAAAACCTTTTAATAATAAAGTTTTCATTTGCTCTATATATTCTTGATCTTTACACATATTAATCCTTTTTATTTATCAGGTTTAAAACCACTATCTAAAATTATTTTTGTCATTGCACCTTTAAGTTTATCAAAACGATTTAAAGCTTGCATATTACTAACTCTAAGCAATCTTATTTTATCATCTTTTTTATAAAACACTTTAAAAACTTCATCACTTTGTTTGTGTTTTACCATATCATCTAAA
>NZ_MJWZ01000052.1:0-2458 GCF_001762535.1 Campylobacter sp. BCW_6889
TAACTAGCTGTCTAGCATTCATACTCTCAATCTATGGCAAAACAGATGAAAACAAAAGCAAAATGACACCTGCTGTTATAGCTTATATCAAAAAAACAAAAAACACTTTTATTGCCAAACTAAAAAGAGTTAAAAACCATGAGAGCATTATCGATTTACAAGCCAAATACCCAAAGCTTGATATAGTTTCAGCCTATCAATTCCTAACCCTCAAAGATAAATTCAAAATTACCAAATCAGAAATCCAAGATTTTGAAACACTAATCGATATTCTTTCAAAAAACGCCCAAAAATCAAAAAAATAACCCTAAAACGATAAAAACATTAAAAAAATCATTTTAGCCTTTTAAAGGCTAATTCTGTCATTTTAAACCCTATATCCATTCAAGATACCCACTTGCAATCAAAAAAAACACAAAAAAACCTACAAAAATCGCAACACAAAACAAAAACCACAGCCCATTTCAAAACTGCAAAGCATTTTTGAAAATTCGCAAGAACTTCTAAAATAAGCCCTAGCTCTCATATTATCGCTATAAATCAAGCACAATCAAAAATACACGCCATGAAGAAAATTTTGCAGTTTTTAGCTCTAAAGTCTATTTTTGCCAAAAATCTTACACAATAACTCGATTATCAACAATGCTTAAAAACCTACAAAATAGATATTTTAAAAGCTTTTTACAAATCGCAAAATGTCGGTAAAACATTGATGATTACTTGCCCGCAATAATAAGCTTTAAATGCCTATATTTGGGCTATATTATTGCATTATGCCCATTGGCTCAACTTTTTACATTTTTTTCAAAAAAAGCAAAAGAACCTAAAAATAAGGGTTTTAACATAATAAGCCCTAAATATTGATATTTTATTTTTTATTACACTTTTTAGTATATTTTTTCAACAATAAAAATTAAATTAATATTAAAAACCCTATAAAATAGTATTTTAAATAAACTCTTTTTTGTAGTTAAGTTGTAATAAAGTTGCACTCAAGTTGTAATAAAAATAACATTAACTACATATTAACTACACTTTTACTTCAAAAAACATGCAAATTTTCACATTTTTGTAGTTAAAGTGTAGTGAAAGTGTAATAAAGTTGCACTCAAGTTGTAGTTAAGTTGAAAATAATTGTAATAAAGTTGAATTCAAGTTGTAATTATGTTGTAGTTAAGTTGTAGTTAAGTTGAAAATAAAATGCAGTTTATCAAGTAGCGTTTTTTTGCACTCAAGTTGTAGTTATGTTGTAGTAAAAGTGTAGTTAAGTTGAAATAAAAATTTACATAAACATAAACTATACTTGAAGTAAAGTTGTATTAATGTGTATCACATATTGAAATAAAATTACATATTGCTTGAAAACAACTTGTAATATATGTATTTTATTTAGTTGATTTGTAATTAACTCGCAACAACTTATATTTTAACTCCAACAGGAAAAGTAATAGGCACTCCTATTGAAGGAGCGGTTGATTCTGACATACTTTTTGGACTATTGAAAGGTTTAGAAGATTATAAGAAAGGACAATTAGGTTTTTAGCGTGGAAAAAAACATAGAAAAATTAATTTTGGAAGCCTATGAAGATAGTAAGACTAAATTTGACCATGTTACTACAGGACATATCAGTCAATATTTGAAAAGAAAATATGATTTAAAAATCAATTGTAGTAAGGCATTAATAGAAGCAGACTTTGATCTTGAAAAAGATGAAAACGAACCTTCTTTAGTTTATGTTAAAAAAGCTACCACAAGAAACAAGACTTCAAATCGTGATCAAATTCAAAACAAAGTTGAAGAGAAACCTTTGTTGTTTCAATTTGCCTATTTTCCAAATTTTCTAAATACACTCCAAGAGCTTTCTAATATAGCTCAAAAAGAATTTTGGGGAAACGGAAATAATATTTTATTTTCTTATCTATTTAAATATTTTGAGTTCATTTATGAAAATAAAAGCTATCCTGATATTATTACTTATAATAAAGACAAAACAAAGGCATGTTTCAATACAGGTTTGTATAGTACAGGTGTTTTTCCAATATTTGCATGCTTTGAAAAGCAGGAAAATGGAGGATATATTTTTAGAAAATTTTGTTCTAATGGAGATAGAGTTTTAGATGATTTAGAAATACCTAAATCTTTAAGCGATTATGATACATTCAAAAATGAAATCATTTTTGATAGTAAATTGGATTTTAGGGTAAATCATTTGCATCTTTTTGAGAGAAAAGAGCGATTACCTGAAATTGTGAAAAAACTAAATGATAGGTTCATAGGACACATTATTAATGGTGAATTGAAAATCATCAAAGATAATTATAATCTTCAAAAGATGATTATTCCTGCAGCTTATAAGCAAAGGGTAGTTTTATACATTCCTTTGAAACTTCAAGAAGAATCAGTTGATACGATAGTTGTAGTTGAAAAAGAAGAGGTAAAAAACGAACAGTATTACGC
>NZ_MJWZ01000053.1:0-2101 GCF_001762535.1 Campylobacter sp. BCW_6889
TAAAAACATCCATCCTAATAATTTTAAAATTATCAGGATGAAATTTTTAACAAGTAGGAGAGTAAACTAATTAAACTAAGGTATGATCTTTTATAAGATTACCAAAGATAATTAAACTGAGCAAATCCTGTATGGGTATTGCCATCTTTATCAAACATTCCATTATAGTTTAAACTAAAATAGAAAGCTTCATTAACAGGAACGATAAAAGAAGTACTTACAAATTTTTGTATTCTTGGTAAATAAAACTCATCACTTACTTTTACACTTCCAAATCTAGCCTCAGCTTGTGTTTTAGGATTGATATTAAACTTAGCTCCAAGTTCTACTGAAGTTTTTAAATTAGGCAACCAATCTCTAAACCAAGTAAAGCTTGTTTTAGTAGAGAAAAGATTTAAATAGTTTGCATAGGTTCTTTCTCCACCTTTAACTGTTGCTTGTCCTATAGTATCTTTCATAGAAAAAGCTTCAGTATAACCTCCTTCATAAGCAAGACCTATTTCAGGGGAGAATATATCTTTATTAGAAATAAAATTCATACCTAAGGCTGTATTGACTCCATAAGCATAAGAATTAGGTTCAGCTTTAGCTTCATTATTTCCTATTTTTTTAGTTAAATCATTTTTAATCAAAGCAGCTTTACCTTGAGCTTTGATATAAACTTCTTGACCTTTTTCTGTAGTAAATAAGGTATTAAAGTATTTTAAACCTGCATAATAGGTTCTATTATTAATATCAAAATAAGTTGAACCCATTTTTGTATCTTCATAACCTGCATACACACCATATATTCCACTGTCTTTTAAAGTAGAATAACCTATAATGGTTCCTTTAGTGTGTCCTTTACTTTCTTCATTTAAAGAAAGTTCAACATTCTGTGAAGAAGTATAAGGAAGGATGAATAAAGAATGTTCTTTATTAGAACCATAGCTTCCATTATTTAAATCACTCTTTATATAATCACTTGCATCTGCATATAAATTACCCTTTTCAGACATAGCAATGCTTTGAGATTTACTTGAAGAAGCTAAAGCAAAGCTTTGCATAGAATTACCCATAACATTATCTATAAAGGTAGATCTTCTTGTAGTAGTAGAGATTAAAGATCTAAAGGTTGCACCTGATATGGAAGCATTAAGATTAAAATCTGTAGTAAGCTTTCCTGTTATTGGATCAAAGCTTAAAGATATTTCTCCACCTCCATTGGTTCCTATATTGCCAATATTGTTTTGATTAACACCTGAGATGATATCATTTATATTATCAAGTTGTCCTAGATCGAGATTACTCTCATCTATAGTAATTTTATCAGCACTTACATTTCCATTTCCACTTCCACCTACAACTATAGTGTCTAATTTACCCGTATCTTTATCTGTAGTAACAAGCCAATCTTCTATGACTATGCTACCAGATCCGCTGTTAGTTAAATGATTGCCACTATTATCTTTATCTATGGTTCCTTGGTTATTAACAAAGATGGTTCCACCACCTTCATTTTTAATACCACTTGTAATAGTCGCATCAGAATCATTTTTTAAACTTAAATTATTATTACTTTTATTGAAAATATTACCATAAATAATTCCATTGTCAGTATTTAAAATACCACTTCCTTTTGCAGAAGCAATAAGACCTTCATTTTCAATAGTGATACCGTGAGTTTGAACTTCTGTATCTTTTTGTCCAATGGTTCCAGTATTTATAATACCCCCATTACCACCTTGGATAGTTCCAGATACATTGATACTAGTATTTACTTGCTTACCACCGCCTATATAAATACCTGCATTACCACCTTCTAATCTACCCCCTTCTTTAACTTCAATACCTTCACCCTCAATACCATTTTTACTTCCATCTATATGGATTGCATCATTGCCTGCTTTAATAACACCACCTTCTTCTATAGTGATTTTACCAATATTAACGGGCTTTTTATTTGTATCAAATGCATAAAAAGTTATACCATTGTTGCCTGCTTCTATAGTTCCTTTATTTGTAAGGGTTTCTATCTTGTTGCCATCACCTATGAAGATAGCATTGCCGTTTTGATTTTTGATTAGGCCTGTGTTTTCAAAATTTTTAATAGTGGAGCTTG
>NZ_MJWZ01000054.1:0-3048 GCF_001762535.1 Campylobacter sp. BCW_6889
AATATAGGAACCAATGGAGGTGGAGAAATATCTTTAAGCTTTGATCCAATAACAGGAAAGCTTACTACAGATTTTAATCTTAATGCTTCCATATCAGGTGCAACCTTTAGATCTTTAATCTCTACTACTACAAGAAGATCTACCTTTATAGATAATGTTATGGGTAATTCTATGCAAAGCTTTGCTTTAGCTTCTTCAAGTAAATCTCAAAGCATTGCTATGTCTGAAAAGGGTAATTTATATGCAGATGCAAGTGATTATATAAAGAGTGATTTAAATAATGGAAGCTATGGTTCTAATAAAGAACATTCTTTATTCATCCTTCCTTATACTTCTTCACAGAATGTTGAACTTTCTTTAAATGAAGAAAGTAAAGGACACACTAAAGGAACCATTATAGGTTATTCTACTTTAAAAGACAGTGGAATATATGGTGTGTATGCAGGTTATGAAGATACAAAAATGGGTTCAACTTATTTTGATATTAATAATAGAACCTATTATGCAGGTTTAAAATACTTTAATACCTTATTTACTACAGAAAAAGGTCAAGAAGTTTATATCAAAGCTCAAGGTAAAGCTGCTTTGATTAAAAATGATTTAACTAAAAAAATAGGAAATAATGAAGCTAAAGCTGAACCTAATTCTTATGCTTATGGAGTCAATACAGCCTTAGGTATGAATTTTATTTCTAATAAAGATATATTCTCCCCTGAAATAGGTCTTGCTTATGAAGGAGGTTATACTGAAGCTTTTTCTATGAAAGATACTATAGGACAAGCAACAGTTAAAGGTGGAGAAAGAACCTATGCAAACTATTTAAATCTTTTCTCTACTAAAACAAGCTTTACTTGGTTTAGAGATTGGTTGCCTAATTTAAAAACTTCAGTAGAACTTGGAGCTAAGTTTAATATCAATCCTAAAACACAAGCTGAGGCTAGATTTGGAAGTGTAAAAGTAAGTGATGAGTTTTATTTACCAAGAATACAAAAATTTGTAAGTACTTCTTTTATCGTTCCTGTTAATGAAGCTTTCTATTTTAGTTTAAACTATAATGGAATGTTTGATAAAGATGGCAATACCCATACAGGATTTGCTCAGTTTAATTATCTTTGGTAATCTTATAAAAGATCATACCTTAGTTTAATTAGTTTACTCTCCTACTTGTTAAAAATTTCATCCTGATAATTTTAAAATTATTAGGATGGATGTTTTTATTGTATTTATTTTTTTATTTTTGTTTTATTATTTAATTTTATAAAAATATAATTATCTTTTTATGCAACTTATAAGATAATATTAGATTTTAATGTAACTATCAAGGAAAAATATGTTTGATAAAATTCATTATTATTATTTTAATGCTAATTATGAAAAATGTTTAAACTTGAGTGAGCAATTTTTAAAAGAAAGTCCAAAATTTGCTTTAGAATTTGCTACGCTTTCTTCTTATAAACTTTCTCTTTTTCAAAAAGCTTTATATTATGCTCAAGAGCTTTTTTCTTTAAATCCTACAAGTTTTAATGGTCTTATACTTGCTAAAAGCTATATTGAAAATTTAAGACTTGATGAAGCCTTGAATTTATTACAAACACTTTTAACTCGCAAAGATGATTTAGAAGATGAACTTAAGTTAGAATTGGCTTTTATTTATAAACTGAGTAATAAACTAGAAGAATCTGAACAAATTTTCAAAGAATTACTTTCTAAAGATATGTATAATCTTAATCTATGGAAAAATTATGCAGAAATTTATTTTAAACATGATTTTACCAAGGCATTAAATGCACATGAGCACTTGTGTCATTTTATGCAAGATTTGATTGATAAACTACAAAAAGGAATCATTGCTGAACAAACCAATCTTAATTTAATTAAACTCGAAGATAGGCTTCATAGTAAAACCAAAGAAAATCTTACTATTTCTAAAATAGAAGATTTTTTAACTCATCAAATTTTACCCCAAAAAGCATACTTGCTTTTTAAGCTTTTTAGAATATCTGATTCTTTAGAACTTTTTCAATCACTACAAGAAGCCAATCAACACCATGCACAGTTTTGGCAAAACTATGCTAAGGTCTTAGAATTTAATTCAAACTATCAAGAAGCTTATTATGCTTATAAAAAATGTCTTAGTTTGGATTCTCATGCAACCTATCAATTTGATTTGGCTTATCTTTTGATGCGTATGGGAGTGGATGATAATTTTGAAGAGGGTAAGAAATATTATGAAAGCAGATTATTTTATGCTCATAATGAAACTTTTTCTACTTATCATTATAATGAAAGCCTAAAAGCTTTTAATAAATTTGGCGTTGATGCTTTTAAAAATAAAGAAGTTTTAGTATTTTGCGAGCAAGGCTTTGGCGATACTATAATGTATGCAAGATGCTTAGAAAAACTTTGCAAAATCGCTTCAAAGGTTTTATTTGCTCCTCAAAGTGCCATGTATGAAATGTTTAAAAATCAAATCAAATTTTTAAATCAAAATGATGATATTTTTAAAAATGTAAAGGTTTTAAAAAATCTACCTACAAATTTTGATTATGCTATTCCTATTTGTTCTTTGCCTTTTTTTATTGATATTAAGCTTGATGAGATTTCACGATTAAAAACACCTATATTGCCACAGAAAAAACCGCATAATAAAAGAAAAAAACTTGGTATTTTTTACTCTACTCCTAATGCTGAAAATTCTGATTTATTAAGAAATGTAAAATTTGAATTTTTATTTGATGTATTAAAAGACTTAGATTATGAAATCATTTCTTTTCAAATGCAATTAAAAGAAGAATTGCCTAAGGTAATAGAAGATAGAAGCAAGCTTATAGAAAATTGGAATGATACTCTAAATTATTTATATGATATTGACTGTATGCTTAGTATTGATAGTGCTATAGCGCATTTAAGCTTAGCTATGGATATTCCTACTATAGTTCTTTTACATCCTAGATTTGATTGGCGTTGGGGAAAATTTGAAAATCCTAAAAGTTATTTTTGGCCAAAAGCAAAATGTTTTATCATAAAAGAACAAGAAGAAACAAAAAG